>JAJAZO010000001.1 GCA_026785745.1 Chitinophagaceae bacterium
GATAAAGCAGAGGAGGTCCGCAATGCAATTTTTGCAGCAGGTGGTGGGCATATCGGCAACTACAGCGAAGCTAGTTTTAATGCAGAGGGAATTGGTACTTTCAAAGCCGGGGAAGATGCTAAACCTTATGTGGGAGAAGTTGGTAAACAACATCAGGAAAAAGAAATAAAAATTGAAGTCATTATCCCTTCATTTTTAGAAGGTAAAATTGTAGCAGCGATTATAGCCGCCCATCCTTACGAAGAGGTGGCTTATGATATAGTTTCTCTTTCCAATACCAGCCAGCAAATCGGTTCAGGAGTAATAGGAGAATTGCCGGATGCGATTGATGAAAAGCAATTTTTAACCCAATTGAAACAGGTTTTTAAGGTTCCGGTAGTCCGTCACACAGCTTTATTAGATACGCCAATAAAAAGGGTAGCTGTTTGTGGTGGAGCTGGAAGCTTCCTGATTTCCAAAGCCTTAGCCTCAGGAGCCGATGCTTATATCACTGCTGATATGAAGTATCATGAGTTCTATGATGCTAACAGCCGCATGCTGATTGCCGATATTGGTCATTATGAAAGCGAACAGTTCACAATCAACCTGCTGCAAGAAATTTTAGAGCAAAAATTCCCTACCTTTGCCGTCCTTAAAACAGAGGTGAAAACCAACCCGGTCCATTACTTTTTGTGAAGAGTAAATAAATGCCGGGAGTTAGTAAACCTCTAACTTCATACGTCAAACCTGAAACTCTACTATGGCTCAAGTAAAAGAATTTTCCGTTGAAGAAAAACTGACCTCACTTGTTACTCTTCAGAAAATCGAAAGTAAGCTGGACGAAATCCATATTCTGAAAGGGGAGCTTCCTATGGAGGTGGCCGATCTCGAAGATGAGATTACCGGACTGCATGCCCGCCAGACCCGCATCGAAGAAGAAATAAACGGTGTAACAGAATTCATTGAGCAGCGTAAGGAAGCCATCAAAGAGGCAGAAGCCATGGTTAAAAAATACGACAAGCAAAGCGGCAACGTAAAAAACAACCGGGAGTTTGAAGCCATCAATAAGGAAACAGAGATGCAGCAATTAGAAGTAAAATTGGCTGAAAAGCATATTAAAGATGCTACGGAAGAAATAGCTGAGAAAGCAGTGGCATTGGAGAAAGCTAAAAAGAATGTAGCGGTCAAAGAAGGTGTGCTGGCTACTAAAAAAGAGGAACTAGAAAAAATTATTACTGCCAACGAAAAAGAAGAAAAGCATTTTAATAAACTGGCTGTTGAAGCAAAGACACATGTGGATACCCGTCTGCTGGCCAGTTATGAAAAAATCCGTAAGAGCTATCGCAACGGTTTGGCTGTTGTTTCTGTAGAAAGAGATGCTTGCGGTGGTTGTTTTAATGCCATTCCCCCGCAAAAACAAAGTGAGATCAAGCAGCACAAAAAAATCATGATCTGTGAAAACTGCGGTCGAATCCTTGCGGATGAAGAATTGCATAGTGCTGTTTCAATCAAATAATATATCACTGATTTTATAGAGTAATTCGCAATAAAAGAATTTAATAGCTGCCACTGGCAGCTATTTTTTTGAGTCAAAAAAATACAGGCCACAGATTACACAGATTAGCACAGATGAATACACCGTAGGCTAAGATTTAGCAAAATTGGTTTTCGAGAGGTTATAAATTTGTATTTAGCAGTCTCCTATAGTCTTGTAGTTGTGACAAGTTGCAGAGAAAAGGCTGCATCAGCAGCTAATCTGTGTAAATCTGTGTAATCTGTGGCTAAAAACTGTATTTGCTTTACTCTATCATTGGTAGCAAAAACCTAATTTGCTTTTCAAATGCTCACCCAACTTTCCATACAGAATTATGCCATCATTGACGAACTGGAAATTCATTTTTCCAACCAGCTTAATGTAATAACAGGTGAAACCGGGGCCGGTAAATCCATCATCGTTGGTGCATTGGGATTGATATTGGGCGAAAGGGCCGACTCAACAGCCCTGGTCAATAAAGAAAAGAAATGTATTGTGGAAGGAGTCTTTGATGTAAATAAGAAGAAAGACATCAGGAATTTTTTAACAGAAAATGATTTTGATAATAATGATGAACTGGTAGTGCGGAGGGAAATCGGTACCAACGGAAAATCAAGAGCTTTTATTAATGATACACCTGTTACCCTATCGCAGTTAAACGAACTAAGCCGTTTGCTGGTTGATTTGCACCAGCAGTTTGATACGTTCGAATTAGGCGAAAGTAATTTTCAGCGGGAAGTAGTAGATGCACTGGCGGGCCATGGTGCTGTAATAGAAGAGTATCAAACCATCTTCCGGCAGTGGCAACAAGTAAAAAAGGAAACGGAAGGACTAAAGGCACAGAAACAACAGTTTGATAAAGAAGCCGACTATAACCGTTTTCAGTTCACGGAACTGGAAGAAGCCGGTTTCAAAGAAAATGAACTGGAAGAAATTGATACGGAATTGAAGCTGCTGAATAATTCCGAAGGTATCAAAGCTGCATTAAACAAAGTGTATGGCGAACTAAAAGAAAGTGAAACACCAGTGGTGCAGCAGTTAAAAATATTGTTGAACCAATTAAACGTTTATTCCTCTTATCATCCTGATTTGCCTGCATTACTTCAACGATTACAATCCACACAAATTGAATTGCAGGATATAGCTGATGATGTGGACCGCATCAGCAGCCACATCAATTACGATCCTGGAAAAATTGAACAGTTGAATGAACGTCTGTCGCTTGGTTATAAGTTACAGAAAAAGCATGGTGTCAATTCCACGAACGAATTAATAGCCTTGCAAAAGCAATTGAAAGAAAAACTACAGGCAGTATTAAATATTGATGAAACCATTCGCCAAAAAGAAGAGGAACTTGTAACGACACATCATCAGGCATCAATGCTGGCAAAGAAAATATCGGATAACCGCCGCAAGCAAATAAAGCCATTAGAAGATAAAGTAAACAAATTGCTGGTGCAGGTAGGTATGCCCAATGCAAAGCTGAAAGTAGATATTAAATTAGCTGAGTTAGTTATTTCTGGAAGCGATGCAATTGATTTTTTATTTGATGCTAACCTGCCTGCCGGACAGGCAGGTAAAAGCGGACAATTTCAGCCGGTACGAAAAGTAGCCAGCGGTGGTGAGCTTAGCCGGCTTATGCTTTGCATCAAATCATTGGTAGCACAATCTATTGATTTGCCTACATTAATATTTGATGAAATTGATACCGGCATCTCCGGTGAAGCAGCAAGACAAGTAGGTATAATTCTTAAAGGCCTTGCTGCCAAACGACAGGTGATCTGTATTACCCATCAGCCACAAATAGCTGGTAAAGCTGATGCACATTTCTTTGTGTATAAACAAATAGTGAATGACACTGTAAAAACAAGTATCCGTCAGTTAACTACAGAGGAAAGAATAACTATCATTGCAAAGATGCTCAGCGGAGAGAAGCCAACTGCTGCTGCAATAGAGAATGCAAGAGAAATGGTGATGAATTGATTTTTTTTGGCCACAGATTACACAGATTATCTCGGATAATACAGAGGGTCAACATTCTGATTAGTAAATATTATTTTTTGAATCTGTTAGATTTATCGGCATAATAAACTGCGTTAGCAGTTTATTCTAATCCGTGTCAATCTGTGAAATCTGTGGCTAACCTGTATTCATTTCCTGGTAAAGAGTATTTCTCCCACACCATCTTTACTTCGTA
>JAJAZO010000002.1 GCA_026785745.1 Chitinophagaceae bacterium
AAGTAAGATTATTGGTAGTTGGAACATTTATTGGGTTAGCAAAAAATGCGGATCTTGCAGCAGTGGTTATTCTTCGTGCAACCGGCACAGTGGTTTCATAATTAGAAACTAACTGATCAAAGTTTAAATTAATTGCATTAATATAAGCTGCTAAAGCGCCGGGTTTATCTCCTTTTCTAAAAAGGGCTTCAGCTTTTACAAACTGTATTTCGCTGGCAGAAATGATTGGCCAAATTGGGGCATTTCTAAATATATAACGGGCATTTAAATCATTGGATGCTATTGTTGTAATATAGGGACCACCAAAAAAATTATCGGATGAATCTCCCAATGCAATACCTGTACCCCCTCTGTTAGGTCGTATTCCTTTATAGGTACCATTTGGATTTTCCCGAATAATATAAGAAGCTCTTGGATCAATGGTAGCAGTAGGGAATTGAGTATTTAAGCCAGACATCAAATCGGAAATAAACTTTGTTTGGCGCAATCCACCAACATTTCCACGAAAAGGTGAGTAAAAGCTAAACGTACCAGAGGGTCCGGCATTAGACCAGGTGTAACTTGTATTTTCTGAATTGGTTTGCATAGCAAGATTACAATATTTAATAACTGAATCTGGCTGATAGATTGACTTATTGGTAGTACGGTGAAAAGTTTTGGCCATTACCGCATACACAAACTTTCTCCATTTGTTCATATCTCCGCCATTCATATACAGGTCTCCTTTAAGAAGATTTGACTGGCTTACACTATCATCCGTTCTGGAAAGATTTACAAGTGCAGCACGGGATAAATTTATTACTTCGTCATACACATCGGATTGGGAGTCGTATTTGAATACAAGCTGCTCGGGGCGAAAGGCCTCTCTCAGTATCAAATCATCAGTAACATCTGTTGTTGTCATCCATCCCCATGCTCTGATGGCCTGAGCCACACCTACATAATCCCATTTCTTTTGTTCAGTTCCCCATTGAATAATCCGGCTGATATTTTGTCCATGACCATAGTATTGCATGGCCCATATATCACCCATTAAGTCTGGTGAGGTTGTACCATAGAAATCTCCCATCTGGTCTTGTCTGTTGCCGGGTGAACTAGTAGCCCAAAATTGAACAAAGCGGCCAATATAGAGCAAATCTCTTTGAACTCCATAAAGGTTGCCATTAGCCGAAGCTGAAACCAGCATACTTGCCTGTACTCCTGGCAGCAAGCTTTCTATAGGTTGTTTTACTAAGGCGTTTGGATTGGCAAATGCCTCATCAATTTTTTTAGTGCAGGAACCAAGCGGTAAAATTACAACCGCTGATAAAGCACTTATAATGATAGTATTTAGAAGCTTTTTCATATTGCTTAATATTTTAATTATTTAAAAGGATGCCCTTATTCCAATGTTTACACTGATAGGAGATGGTAAAGTACCATAATCAAATCCAAAAGCACCTACACCACGTCCTCCAGCTGTATTACCATTAACATTAGGGTCTGCACCACTATAGTTGGTAAGTAATATAAGGTCGTTACCAGTTGCAAAAACACTGAGGCTACTAATTTTTTTGATAAAATTTTGGGGAAATGTGTAACTCAATGTCAGGTCTCTTAGGCGAAACCAATTTACATCTCTTTCAATAAAAGCTTCATCAGGCATCAGAGAATAATAGGCATCATTATAAGCTGGAATTACTACAATTGTATTGGTAGTAGGAGTAGTGCTGTTTTGTAATCCATCATTCAATACACCTTGCACTACCCTTGGGGTGTATCGGTCTGCTGTTAATTTACTCAGACCGTTGATAGTCATAAATAAATTTGTGCCATTATAGATATCGCCACCCACTTTCAAATCCCAAAGCATATTGAGTTTCCAGTTTTTCCAGCGGAAAGAATTATTCCAGCCAATGGTAAAATCGGAATTTCTGTCGCCAATGTTGAAAAAGTTAGAATTCGTAACAGGCAAACCATTTCCAGGGTTTATTAGTATTTGTCCGGCATTATTTCTCTCATACTTTGATCCTGTAATTGAAGTAGTTGATTGGCCTAACATTAAACCACCTCTTGCGGTATAAAGCCAGGTATCTGCAATATAGTATTCAGATACATTTAATGGAAGTCCAACAACCTTGTTGCGCATCCTGTTGAAATTAAATATCATATCCCAATTAAAATTTTGCTTTTTCATCAGGTTATAATTCAATGAAATTTCAAGACCCTTATTTCTTGTAGATCCTGCATTCTGAGTATTTAAAACAAAACCAGTACCATAACTTAATCGAAAGTTCTCAATTATCTGCCCTTTATTTAATGTGTTATAATAAGTAATTTCCATGTTTAGCCGGCTTTTGAATAGCCTGATTTCTGTACCCATTTCATAGGTATTTTGTCTTTCAGGTCCCAATTCTGCATTGTTATTAAAAAAGCCATAAGAGAAGCCGCCGCCACTTGCCAGATTATCCACAAATACTGATTGGGTGGAATATGGCGAGTTCAATCTTGCTGTACTGGCAAGTGATGTTCTTAATTTCCAGTAGTTGAGGATACTTCCTTTTTTTAAGGCCGGGAATATATCACTCATAATTATACTCAGGCTACCACCGGGATAATTATAATTCCTGTTTTTCTGAGGAAGGGTAGATGCCTGTTCAAAACGATGGGTATAATTGACAAAAATGTAATTTTTGAAACTAATTGCAAATTCGCCGAAATAAGCCAATTGCCGGTTTTGTACATAATTCCATTTGCCAAACTTATTGCGGTTAAGACGAAGCCTGGTACTTGGCCTGGTTAGGTTGGTGTCTCCATAATTTCCCATTAAAACAGCTAACTCTTTGTCCGATATTATAGTTCCATTTTTATACATTTTTCCATTGCCGCTTAGATTTTGTAGCCCACCCACTGAATCAACCAAATTGGTGCCATAAGTAGCAAACATTTCGGTCTTATAGTCCTGCCACATAGTACCACCCATTACTCTAATGTTTAGGTTTTTGCCAATTTGTTTTTTTGCAGTCGCTGTAATAGTGTGGTTATATCCAGTGTATTTTCTTAAGTAGTTATCAAGTGTTCCACCAGAGCCAGCTGTTACATAAAAAGATTGGGGATTAAAAAATAAGAAGCCATTTTGATTATAGGTGTCGTAACCAAACCTTCCAGCCACTGATAGCCATTTCCATGGGTTAATGTTAACACCAAGGCTGTATGTTTTTCTATCAGTTTCATCTTTTGCAAAATTATTGTTGACATTCCATAGTGGGTTATCAAATTCGCCATTTGTAGAAACGTTGTCAAATAAGTCTGCTTTATCACCAGTCTGGTCATTTTCAAATTTCCGAATATCATTGGTTTCTGGCCATATTAGCAAGCTTAATAAATAACCGCCCCCACCTCTCAAAACCTTATTATTGACCGTTTTGATATAGGCAAATGAAGGAGTTAATTCAAGTTTATTATTAAATAACTTAGTTGTATTGGAAATTCTAAAATTATAACGACGAAAATCATTATTAGGTACAACACCTTCCTGATCAAACAAACTACCCGATAATCTGAATTTTGACTCTTTAATTCCAAAATCAACCCCAAGATTATGGGTTTGAGATGTTCCCGTTTGAAAGAAATATTTTTTATTATCAAAAAGTTCAGTGCCAACTGGGTAAGCAGGGCCAAATTTTCTAAAACTATTACCTACAACTCCGTTTATCCCACCATTATATCCACCTAGAGTTTCTGGCCATCGGGTAACTTTTTGTACACGGAAACTATTATCATATTGTATAGCTAACTTATTGGTTTTTGCTTTACGGGTAGTTACAAGTATGGCTCCGGAACTGGCCTGACTTCCATAAAGAGCAGTAGCTTCTGGCCCTTTCAAAACTGTAATAGTTTCTATATCGGTGGGATTAATATCAGCTATCCTGTTTTGATAGTCACTTACCCTATTGGGCCTGTCTGATGCGAGGCCATTGGTTGCGCCACCGGATGATGTTTCGTTTAATGTTGAGTTATCTAGAACAACGCCATCCACAACATAGAGCGGCTGATTACTCAATGAAAGTGAATTAAACCCTCTTAGTATCACAGAGGATGAGGCGCCAGCTAAACCAGAAGTCTGGTCGAGTGTCAACCCAGCTACACGACCCTGAAGACTATTTAGGAAATTTTCTCTTTGTGTTTCCTGAATATCGGCACCACTTACTTTTTGTACAGAATATCCAAGTTCTCTTGGGTTTCGCTTAATGTCCATCGCCGTTACAATGACTTCTCCCATCATATTATCAGCGGTCTTTAAACTAATACCAAGAGCACTGCCATCAACGGGTTTAATATCTTCAGTTTGGTAACCAACATAAGAAACCTGTAGTGTTTCTCCAGGGTTTACCTTTATTGAAAACTTTCCGTCAGCATCGGTTTGTACGACACGTCGGGTACTTTTTACCCTTATGGTAACACCACTAAGTGGTGTCTTATTGTCCTCTGATATGATAGTACCGGTAACGGTTCTTTCCTGTGCCTGCAAAGCAGGAGGCAGTAAAAGCAGCATCAACGACAGTACTAAGGACAAGTGAAGAATTCTTCTCATAGCTGTTTGTTTTAGATATATTAATTAATAAGCAGTTCCAAAATTTCTATGTTTACTACAATCGCAAAAGCGAGGTAGAGTTACACCACTTTTACACCAGCATCTGCATAGGGTTTTAAGACAGGGTCGTCAGGTGCTAGTTCTGTTATCAGTAAATCAATTTCATCCAGCCCGCAAACCTTAATAGGCTGTACAGAATTTATCTTTTCTGCGATACTCAGGCAAACCACCATTTTAGAAGACTCTATCATGGCCTTCTTTAGCTGCACCACTTCCCAATCATTATCGGTAATTCCATGCTCTGCGTCTATTGCATTTGTCCCCAAAAAACAAATGTCTGCCTTTACCTGCTTTATTTTAGCAATTGCCTCAGAGCCAACAGTTATTTTAGAAGTTTTTGAAATTTTATCTCCAATAAGTATCACTTCTATATTGGGGTGGTGCATATATTCCAGGATAGCCGGAATGCTTCCTGAAATAAATGTTGCTTTTAATTGGGGTGGCAACGACCTTGCCAGCTCCATTATAGTAGTGCCACCACTTGTAAGCACAAACATGCCGTTACTGATTAAAGCGATAGCCTTTTTGGCAATGATTTGTTTTTGATTTTGCGAGTAAACACCGTTGGTGGAAAAATATACCTGGTTGAAAGAATGGGAGAGGGCACCACCATGCACTTTTATTACTTTTCCTTCATCGGCCAGTTCCTGCAGATCACGGCGAATAGTGTCTTCTGACACATTAATTTCTGTACACAGTGATGATGAAAGAACCTTATTGTGCAGGTTTACCTGGTGCAGGATAAATGCCTGTCTTTCCTTTTTGAGCATCCGTCAGTTTTGATTTGTTAAATATATATGGAATTCCTGCAAAAAAACGCAGAAGTTCGAAAATATTTGCAGAATGTGGAAATGTGGGGGATAGTAAAAATATTTTAGGTTCTTGATTTTTTTTGGTTAGGCAAAAAAAATCCCGTCCTGCCTGGGGCGGGACGGGGAGCTTACATACAAGCTCAAAGTATCTTATTTTCCAAATGTAAAACGAGCCGAAAAGCCAATGGCCGCAGGTTCAAAGTTTATATCGCTTACAATATTTAATTCTGGTTTCCAGTCTAATGAAATGTTGAGTGGTATGTTGCCAAATTTGTAGTCAAGACCAAGTACACCTTGTGCACCAAAGTTGGGGTCGGTGGTTGTTTTTTGAGTGATTACATTAACCTTTTTCAGGAAGGCAATATAACCGCCGGCACCATAGAAATAGGTTAACCCGGAAGCTGATAAAGGTTTATGAAACTCAAGCAAAGCTCCAATAGCCAGTGGATCGCCAAAAGTCAACAGACCTTCGATGGCTGTTTTTTCATTGATAAATTGTTTGATGGAGATGGAATTGTTTTGCATGGCATTCGAACTGCTGAGGCGAACACCGAGTGCTGTTTTATACGCAGCACCATCCTGGGCAGATAAGATATTGAGAGAGCCAGTGCCTGCTACGAGCAAGCATACAATGATTATTTTTTTCATGGTGATTTATTTTGCCCTATGCTAACGCAAAACCATGTCCAGAAAGTCTAAAGGAAATGCAAAGATTGTTGCTGGTTGTTGGTAGTTGGTTGGTGGTTGGGGTCGTGTAAATGAAAGTTCTTGCCAGGGTGCAGGGAATTTTATAGTTGGAGTAACCAGTTACAAGAAACGAGCAACCAGCATCTAAAACAAATCAAACTTCGTCTTGGGTCTTCTTTCATCTAACCATTTGAAATTGGGGAGCCGCATTTCCGAAGGACTTTTTTGCTTGATTGGCCAGATGGTGCCGGTAACACTGCTGCGGAAAACAACTTTTTGCAATGCCTGTTCACTAAAATAAATATCCATAATGTCAGACTTGGATTCGTTGATGCCGGTGTAGGCACTGTCTTCATTCTGCAGATAGTAAATACATTCCGCCGAACCATTGGCCCTTACAGAATCTATATTCCCATTGCTGAAATAACCATCCATCCGGGTTGATTTTATCTGGTTATACACTTCCGGATCCAGTTTATTGGCCAAAAAACTATTTTCAAATACTTTCATCCTTTCTGCTTTCTTGTTTTTGGTAAAAAGCAAAATTGTATCTCCCGTTATCTGTGTTTTTTCTTTGGCCCAGAGAACAGGTTCCTGGTATAGCCGGAAGGTGGAATCTTTAAACGAATAAAACATACTATCACAAACGGCCTGCAGGGAGTCAGAAAAAATGCGGACATGGCGATAGGCTTCGAAATAACGGTTGGTGCTGTCTTTATTTTTTACATTCAGCAATTTTGTTCCCTTTACGGTGTCTTTACGAACGGAATCCTTCTTATAGGAAACAGAATCCTTCTGAATATACAAATCGGTAAGACGGGCAGAGAACAATGTATCTGCAGCAATGTAGATAGAATCGTTATCCTGTTTTACAATCATCAACGGTTTTCGGGTGGCCAGTATCCGGTCTCTTTTATTATCGCTGAATACTTCTCCGGCAATAATAGTGGTATGCTGAACCGAATCAATAATAATTACATTTCCTTTTGCATGACTGATGCCGGTACTATCATCGGTAGCAATAGTATTAGCAGTAATAGTTAGTTTGCCATCTTTTATTACCGGTCTTCCACCAAACTCTGCCTTTCCGGTTTGCATATTATAAAAACCTTCGCTTGTTTCAACAGTTCTTCCGCTGCTGTCTTTGATAAGTGTGTAAGCGATAAACCGGGCAGTTTGCGTTTCGGTGTCGTAAAG
>JAJAZO010000003.1 GCA_026785745.1 Chitinophagaceae bacterium
AATAGTAGCTTATGGAGGCACAGCCACTTTTAAAAGAAAAGAGGGAAAAGTAGTCGGATTGCAAATATTGGTTGGGGATATAAATATTGAAGGAGAAAAAACGGAGGGATTATATTTGACATCGGCTGCATTATTTCTCCGAAAAGAAAAATAAACAGAGTATTATGAGTGAAAGAGGTCAGATTTTAGCGTCTGGCCTCTTTTTATGTAAAACTATAAATTAGTAAAGCATCAGCACCAATAGTTTCCTGCTGGCTGGTAGCCAGGTTTTTTACTGTACTAGTATTTTCTTTCAGTTCCTTATCGCCGATGATGATGATGTAAGGAATGTTTTTCTTTTCTGCATATTTGAATTGCTTGTCAAATTTTGCTTGTTCATGAAACAATTCACTCCGAATCCCTTTTTGACGGAGTTGCTGCATCAGTCTGAAAGCGGCGTTGCTTTCTGCTTCACCCAAATTAAAAAATAATACTTGTGTGCCTATATGTATATCCGGCGGAAACAAATTCAATTCTTCCATTACATCATAAATTCTGTCTACTCCAAAAGAAATACCAACGCCGGGAATATTGGGAACACCAAACAAACCCGTAAGGTCGTCGTAACGGCCGCCGCCGCCGATGCTGCCGATTTTTACTTCAGCCGGAGCTTTTGCTTCGAAAATGATGCCGGTGTAATAGTCAAGGCCACGGGCAAGGGTAAAGTCCAGAATCAGTTTCGATCCTGAGCTTGTCGAAGGATGAGTTGCGAGTTGCGAGAGAATGTACTCAAGTTCTTCAATCCCTTTTTTACCGCTTTCATTTTCTCCAAGCAGGTTTTTTATTTGTATTAACTGCTCCTCACTACTTGCTGAAACAGCAAGATATTTTTCTATAATGGCAATTTGCTCGTTATTCAATCCTCTTTGAGATAATTCTTCTTTTACTTTTTCTAAACCAATCTTATCCAGCTTGTCAATCGCAATAGTAATGTTCATCATTTTGTCAGCACCTCCACATACTTCAGCCAAAGCAGTTAATATTTTCCGGTGATTAATTCGTAATTCAAAACCTTTAATCCCTAATTGAGTAAATACATCTGCATAAATACTTGCCAGTTCAACTTCATTCAATAACGAATTACTTCCCACCACATCAGCATCGCATTGATAAAATTCCCGGTATCTTCCTCTCTGTGGCCGGTCAGCTCTCCACACAGGTTGTATTTGATAACGTTTGAAAGGGAAAGTAAGCTGGCTGTGGTTCATGGCTACATATCTCGCAAAAGGAATGGTGAGATCATACTTCAAAGCTCTTTCGGTAATACCTTTTACATTTTCCCCCTCCAGGACTTTCTCAAAATCTTCCCGTATCTGTTTTTCTTTGTCAGCATTGTCAAGCCCATTATTAAGAATTTTAAAAATAAGCTTATCACCTTCTTCACCATATTTACCCATTAACGTATCCAAATTCTCTATTGCCGGAGTTTCTAACGGTTGAAAGCCATACAGTTCAAATACATTCCTGATTGTATTAAGAATATAAGTCCGTTTACGAACTACATCCGGCCCGAAATCTCTTGTTCCCTGTGGAAGTGATGGTTTTGCCATGCCCCTATCCCCTAAAGGGGTATTTAATGTTTATAGATTAATTTTTTTGAAAGCTATCCAACTTAACTTCTTGCAAGGTTAAGGGTTTATATTTTTTAATTATTTCATCACACACTTCATCAATCATTTTATACACTTCATGGTAACCTTTTTCCGCCCCGTAATATGGGTCAGGAACATCCATATTTTTACCGGGATATAATTCATTCATCAGTAAACCTGCTTTGGAGGCATCAAATTTTTTTCCACTAATTCTTTTTATATCATCCAGCACATCACCTGCCAACGCATAGATTTTATCATACACTTCAAAATCTGAAGCGGCGAATCTTCTTGCTCTTTGTTGGCAGATGTCAATGCCATTTAGTTTGGCCACTTTCTGCGACAACGGATGCGGCGGCTCACCAGTGTGATAACTGTTGGTACCCGCACTTTCGATACTCCATGTTAATCCTGCGGTAAAAGCTTTATCCTGCAAAATGCCTTCCGCCAACGGGCTACGGCAAATATTACCAAGACAAACCATTAAAATTTTCATAAAGCAAATATAGTTATGAGTTGTGAGTTTCGAGTTGCGAGTAAGTCGTTGACATCAATTTATCTACTAATGGAAAAACTGGAATTCTAAGTCTCGTAACTCGAAACTCACTGCTCGCAGCTTTTCATAGTAACTTATGGATTTGTGCTTAGCCAGCATCTCATTACCAAACACACCACGATGACAAACAGTGAAATTTTAAAAGCAAACTTTCTCGATATAATTTTCGAGAACCGCAACAAAGATTACGGTGCTTATTCCCTTCGTAAGGGTTATAGAAACCGTATGTTAATTGCTCTTGGAACTGGTC
Source organism: Chitinophagaceae bacterium (assembly GCA_026785745.1). Taxonomy (GTDB): domain Bacteria; phylum Bacteroidota; class Bacteroidia; order Chitinophagales; family Chitinophagaceae; genus JJ008. Next base: position 2,438 of record JAJAZO010000003.1, read on the forward strand.
TGTCTGTTATCCTGCTGGTTATTTTTATACTGACCACAGGTAAAACTAAGAGCACCGATAAGCCGCCTGTCATTAATACTAAAGAAGGAATAGTGATAAGGACAATCGAAATGCCCAAAGAAAAAATAAAAGAGCCGGTAAAGACAAAAGAAATAGCGAAGCAAAAACCAGCTCCAAAGCCAGTGCAGAAAATTGCTTCTATCAATTACACTACGCCGCCTAAAATTAAAAAAGATACAGAGGTAAAGAACCCAATGGTAGCTACAAAAGAACTGGAGGGTAAGGAAATTGCTGATAAAACTTCTGATGGTAAAGAGACTGATGGCAAAGTTGTATTAGATACGGAGCCGGTTAAAGAAACTGGTAACGGCACTGCCGCAACCACTGGTCCTTCACAACCAGACTTTACAGCCGATGAAAGAGACCCGCAGTTTCCCGGCGGCCAGGATGGATTGAAACAATTTATGACCCGCAACCTGAGCACACCTGACGAGCTGGAAGGTGGCGAAAGAAAAGTGGTACAGATAAAATTTAAAGTAGATAAGGATGGGTCGGTTACTACTTTTGAGATAGTAACAAGTGGCGGTAGCGAGTTTGACCGTGAGGTGATGAGGGTATGTAAGAAAATGCCCCGCTGGATACCCGCCATACAGAATGGTATCAATGTTTCGGTAAACTATGTGCTGCCCGTAACATTTATCGGCAGAGAAGAGTAAAATTTTATAATTTGCTACCCCAGAAACTATTAGACGATGTTTGAAGAATAAGAAAAGAAAAAAAGGAAACAGATTTCCTTTATGAAGTCGCTGCTGGATTACGGCATTGGCATCATGATATTATTTGCCGGAGTGTTTTTTTTCTTCCGCAATAAGTTTCATATTTCGTTCAACGAACGTTTTCCGCCCAATGATATTGACAAAATTTTTGGCGTTATCTGTATTGTTTACGGTTGCTGGCGGATATACAGGGGCTATCAGAAAAATTATTTTAAATGAGTTTTTACCAGAAGATAAATTACCGGGGTCTGTCTGTAGTTATTTTTTCTTTACTGATTTTGTTGGCAAGCTGCAAATCTTATAAAGAGCAGGAAGATGAACTGCCGGATAACAGGAATAAAGGAACCATCAATGTTAGTGCAGATGAGACTTTTAAGCCCGTTATTGATGAAATGGTACAGGTGTATGAGTCGCAACACTCAGGTGCAACAATCAAAGTGCAGTACAAAAATGAAGCTGAATGCCTGAACGATATGCTTACAGATAGCATCAGGACGATTATTGTCACCCGGCACTATAATGAAGATGAAAAAAGCCTGATGCTGGATTCTATGAAAGTGTCGCCAAGAAGTATGGTGATTGCAAGAGATGGAATTGCCGTTGTCGTACATCCCTCATCACCGGATTCTATGTTTAGGATGACAGATATCAGGGAAATACTAACCGGGAGATTTAAGAAAAGTTTAATTCCGGTATTTGACGGGCTAAAAGCAACCAGTACGGTACGTTTTATCATCGATTCAGTGTTGCGGGGTGATTCTCTGACTTCCAAAGCAATGGCTGCCCGTAGCAGCGAAGCGGTGCTGGATTATGTGGCTAAAAACCCTAACGCAGTTGGTTTTATAGGCGTAAGCTGGATAGGCAACCCGGAAGACACATCGCAATTGAGTTTTTTGAAGAAAATAAGAGTGGCGAATGTAGAGTGTACAGATATACCGGGTGCATTTGTTAAAGCCTACCAGGCAAACATTTACATAAAACGGTATCCTATGGTACGGGATTTGGTTTATATACTAAAGGAGAACTATAAAGGACTTGGAACTGGATTTGCGAATTTTATGAGCGGAGAGATTGGACAATTGATTTTTAAAAGAGCTTACCTGGCACCTGCAAAAAAAAGTTTTGGCATACGGCCGGTGAAGCTGAACGAGTAAACAAAGTAGTTATATTTACAAACGTAAAAAGAAGAAGAAAATGAAGAAAACCACTATCACATTTTTCGCTGCCGGATTACTATTTATATCCGGGCTAAGGGCACAGAGCATACCTGAAGGGTTAAACCTCCTGAATTCGGGGCGGGTTAACAGTGCTGTTACCAATTTTGAAAAATTGCTGGCCGTTAATCCTAACAACGTTGATGCTATTTATTGGCTTGGCCAGTCATATTTTGATATTAATGAAATATCAAGTGCAAGGATTAAAGCTGCACGGGATCTCTATGCAAAAGGGTTGCAAAGTTCAAACAATGCACCCCTATTATTAGTTGGGCTGGGCCATGTTGAGTTGTTGGAAAACAAAACCAATGATGCCCGT
>JAJAZO010000004.1 GCA_026785745.1 Chitinophagaceae bacterium
ATAAGAAGCTTACGAATGTTCCGGAAACTATTGTCCGTTTTACAAATCATACAACCCTCAGCCTGGCGGGAAATAAACTTTCTTCTATACCTGAAAGTATTACCGCCTTAAAGCATCTTACGGAACTTGACCTGAGTAATAACAGGCTTAATTCAATTCCTGAAATCGTTATCCAATTGGTTAACCTGACCGAACTGGATTTAAGTGGTAATAATTTCTACTTTATTCCCGGAACGATTACAAAATTGATCAACCTTAAACAGCTCTATCTTAATAATAACAAACTGGCTTCGCTACCTGACTTTATCGCCACAATGGTTAGCCTTTCAGAAATTTATTTTTATGGAAACCTACTCACATCAATTCCTGAAAGCATATCAAAACTCAGCAATCTTACCGAGATCGGTTTGGGAGGAAACTTGCTGACTTCACTTCCTGAAAGTATGAGCGGCCTGATCAACCTTAAATATCTTGCACTGTCTTATAACCAGTTTACCACATTACCCGCATGTATTCCTCAACTCACCAACCTTATTGTACCCGACTTAAATGGCAATAAGCTTACTGAATTGCCTGAGAGTACAGGCAATCTTACTAAACTGGCAGAACTGTATCTTGAATCGAATAAGCTTGCAACGCTTCCCGGGAGTATCACGCAATTGACCGGGCTTAGCAAAATCAATGTAAAAGAAAATAATTCGCTTAAGCTATCACCTTCCGTTAAAAAATTTATTGAGGATAAAAAATTATAACGAAAGGAGCGGATTTATTCCTTCGGGTGGAATTGTGACCCCTCCATTACAAAAAAAATTAGTGCTATGGCAAAGATTTGCTGGTAAACTATTAATGATCTACCAATTCTTCCAGGTGTATCACTTCAAGATCTTTACGTGCAGGAGCAGTAAGTACCATGCCATCATAAGAAAACCTTGAGCCATGACAAGGGCAATCCCAGCTTTTCTCCGCTGTATTCCACCCTACCGTACATTTAATATGTGTACAAGCTGAATTTACTGCATGAAGTTGTCCTTCTTCGTCTTTGTATAATGCCAAAGTATGTCCCTCGTATTTTACTACTTTGGCTTCCCCGTGTGCCAGTTCTACAAGAGTATCCAGCTTTTCTTTTGAAAAAGTTCCACCAATTAAATGACTCACTACATCAGCTGCTTCTTTTACAAAATTGCTAAATCCAGCTACGGGTTTTAAACGATTTGGGTTGAACAGATCCTCATACTCACTTTTACCGGCAACGATTATATCTGTCAATGTCAATGCAGCGATATGACTATTGGTCATACCAATGCCCCCAAAACCCGTGGCCACAAACATATTTTGTGGATGACCGGGCAAATGCCCTATATAGGCAAGACCATCTACCGGATCAAAGAATTGGGACGACCATCGAAAGGCAATACTATCAATATCATAGAATTTTCTTACATAGGCTTCGAGACGTGTAAAACAAATTTCAGTATTTTCTTCATGGGCTGTTTTATGATCTTCACCCCCGGCAATTAAATATTTCTGGCCATCCACTTCCTGTGTACGGAAATAATGATACGGTTCATCCATATCGTAAGCAAGCCCATCGGGGTAATCGCTTTCGTTTTTTAATTTCGCAGCTATTACATAACTACGGTAAGGTGCACAACGAAAATGCAGCAAATTTACTCCGGGAGGGATGTGGGTGGCATAAATCAGGTTCCTGGATTTAATAGTTCCCTGGCTGGTAGTTATTTCAAGAATCTCATTTTCTCCGACGCTGGTTACACGGCAGTTCTCTGCCAATACACCTCCGAGCTTTTCAAACTCCTTTGCAAGAGCATAAATATAACGGGTAGGATGAAATTGTGCCTGACCAGTTATTTCAATAGCTTTTTCATATGGTATTTTAACCGGTATAGTTTTGGTCACGGATACCTCTGTTCCTATTTTCTTAAATCCTTCAACTATATCGTCCAGTTCCTTTATCTGTTTTTCATCCTGTGCATAGATATAAGCGGAAACTTCCTGGTGTCCACAATCAATTGCATATTCCTCCACATGTTTTTTTATCAGTTCAAGTGCTTGTCTTCCGGCTTTTGCTACAAGCCGTGTATTCTCTTCTCCAAAATTTTTTATCAGTTGATTAAAAGGCATTTCCATAAATGAGTTCAGGTGAGCTGTTGTGCCTCCTGTTGTTCCAAATCCAATATTCTGAGCTTCTGCAATCATGACGGCTTTGCCTGCTTTTTGCAGTAAGAGACCTGTAGTGATACCCGTAATACCACCACCGACTATCACTACATCAAAAATTTTATTACCTGCTGTATTATTTTGCTGTGCTTTGTAGTCAGTCATCCCATCCTGCCAAAGACTTGTACATGCTCCGTCTCTTTTCATACATTTAGTTTTATTAATGATCTTAAAAATTTGCGTTTTGTTATTTACTATATTAGCAAGTAATCCGTAAAGGGTTACATTCCTATTCTTCCAGTTTGTAAGTAATAGGTAAGGTGTACCATCCTTTAACCTTCTTTCCCTTATTCATCCCCGGCGTCCAGTTCGTCATGCCGTTTACTACTTTAATCGCCTCTTCTTCCAAACCATAACCTATTTTAGTTCCAGTTGTTTTTGCATTCCCCACCTTTCCATTTTCGTCAATCGTAAACATAACATACACGGTTCCTTCCGCATTATTGTCCATTGCATCCGAGGGATACTCAATGTTGTTGGTAATATAATTTTCCAATGAATTTTGTCCACCCCGGAAAGCAGGTGCTGTTTCTGTATAATTATAATATCCCTTATCATCCGTTTTCATAGCTGCACTCTTATCCATTGTAGGCGGTGTGATTGTTACCTTAGCAACTCTTTTTACAGCGTTTGTCCTTGTTCCCATGGTTGAAGTATCTGTTGTACTGACTGGAGTACTAGTGGGGTTGGCAGTAGTGCTTGTCGAATCGTTTTTAGTTTTACTTGTAGAACTATTTCCCGATTTGTCACTGTTATTACAAGCTGTTACTAAAAGTACCAGGCAAAATCCTGATAAAACTCCTGCGAGGATTAAGTTTAATCTATTGAAATTCATAATCTTAAAATTTTAAGTTTACCCTTTTCAATCCCCAAAGAAAGTGCCACGATACAACATCATCTGAATTAAAAAGTGCAGCGTTACCTTTGCCCACCCATGGGACAAAAAAAACTGGTACGCTTTGAAGAGTTAAAGACATTTCCCAATGTGCTGCAATATCCAAAAGAGGTGGCGGGAAAGTGGAATGATTTCTTCAAAAATCAAAACCCTCTCACTCTTGAGCTGGCCTGCGGCAAAGGAGAATATGCTGTAGGGCTTGGACAGTTATATCCTCAAAGAAATTTTATTGGAATTGACCTGAAAGGCAATCGTCTATGGGTGGGTGCTAAAAAAGCTTTGGAAAATAGTTTGAGCAATATTGCTTTTCTGCGAACAAAGATTGACCAGATAGCTGAATACTTTGCAAAAGATGAGGTGGCTGAAATATGGATTACTTTCCCCGACCCGCAACTGCGGATGTCAAAAGCAAAAAAAAGACTGACCCATCCAAAGTTTTTACGCCTCTATGAACAATTTCTTATCCCCGGTGGTTTAATACATTTAAAGACCGATAGCCCTGATCTGTACCAGTTTTCAAACACAGTCGTTGAACTATATGGATGCAAATTGCATAAAGACCTTGACAACGTATTTACCGGGAAACCGATAATGGAAGAATTGAAAATTAAAACTCATTACGAATCATTAGATATTGCCGGCAGCAACCGGATACATTATCTCTGTTTTTCATTACCTGAAACTTTACCGGGTAAAGAAAAAGATGAAGAATTAAAACAATTATTGAAGGAGCATGAAGGAGTTGGTTGAGAATACTGATTATTACATTAATGAAGATGGCTATGTGGTACTTACTGAAAAGTATCACTTAGACAAAGGGTATTGTTGTGGTAATGGTTGTAAACATTGTCCTTATAAATATGAAAATGTGCCGGAGCCTCGTAAAACAGAATTGATGCCCCCAAACCCCCAAAAGGGGGCTTAGCAATTCCTGATTTCAACTAACTTCATCCTATGGC
>JAJAZO010000005.1 GCA_026785745.1 Chitinophagaceae bacterium
GACCTGGCACAGAAACTGGTATCAGATTTGACACAGGATAAATTAGCCGGATATCTTTTCGATTCTCTCCGTAATAAAATTATGCCCCTGGCAAATGATATTATTGTTTATCCTGCACACGGTGCTGGCAGTGCCTGTGGTAAAAACATGAGTAAAGAAACTACAGATACACTCGGCCATCAGAAAGAAACAAATTATGCACTCCGTGCAAATATGACCAAAGAAGAGTTTATTAAAGAAGTAACAACCGGCCTGGTAGCACCACCTGCATATTTCCCTTTGAATGTAATGCTGAATATACAAGGCTATGAAAGTATTGATAAAGTACTGGAAAGAGGTCAGCATGCTTTAAGTCCTGAAGCTTTTGAAACCGCAGCTAATGAAACAAGTGCCTTGATATTAGATACAAGGGACCCGCAAACATTTGCCAAAGGCTTTGTGCCGAACTCCATCAATATAGGCATTGACGGAAGTTTTGCTCCATGGGTAGGTGCCATGATTCCTGATATAAAACAAGAGATTCTGCTCGTTACCGATGAAGGCCGTGAAGAAGAAGTTATAACAAGACTGGCACGGGTGGGATATGATTATACTATCGGTTACCTGAAAGGCGGATTTAATGCCTGGAAGAATGCAGGCAAAGAAGTTGACCAAATTACTTCTATCACCGCCGATGAGTTATCATCAAGGATGAGCAAGGAAAAAGTGAATGTGCTGGATGTTCGTAAAAAAAGTGAATACCTGAGTGAGCATATAGTTGATGCAGAAAATGCGCCATTGGATTTCATTAATGATAGTATGGCACAGATAGATAAAAACAAAACGTATTATGTACACTGTGCTGGTGGTTACCGCTCGATGATTTTTAATTCCATACTCCGTGCAAGAGGTTATGATAACCTGGTTGATGTGAAGGGCGGTTTTAAAGAAATCAAAGAAAGCGGCAAATTTAAGGTGAGTGATTATGTGTGCCCATCGACACTGTTATAAATATTGGTTGGTTAAATGCCTTTAAAAAAGGCAAGGTTTAATGGTTAAACTCCGGCCGGGGTTTTTGCCCCGGCTTTTTTTTCAATTAAAAATTTAATAATAATAAATAGCATAAAAGAATTAGTAAAAAATCCATCCACTGTTGTAGTGGATGTACGAAGTCAATGGGAATATGAGACCAATCATATTCCCGGTGCTAAAAATATTCCGCTGGAAGAAGTTCCCTACAAAGTGGAAGAGTTCATGTCTTTCAAAAGCCCCGTAGTTCTGTATTGCCGCAGCGGCAACAGGAGCGGAATGGCGGTAAGTATTTTAAAACAAAATGGTGTTGTAAATGTGTACAATGGCGGTGGCCTTGGCGATGTGCAGTTCCTGTTAAACTAATAAGCTATGTTAACCCTCTTAAAGAAATTATTTGGCGGTGCATCAGTTACCAATGAAGAACTGGTAAGCAATAGTGGTATTATAGTGGATGTTCGTTCAGCCAGCGAGTAAAAGCTGGTCATATTCCCGGTTCAAAAAATTTTCCGGTGGAAAATATCCGCAGCAAAGTGGCCGAGTTAAAAAAAATCAACAACCCTGTTATTACTGTTTGCCGCAGCAATGCCAGAAGCGGTATGGCAAAAGGAATTTTAAAATCTGCCGGAATAGAAGTGCATAATGGCGGCCCTTGGACCAGTTTAAAAAATAAGTTATAAAAATTAAGAACTCAAAAACAAACACTACGTCTCAACATACAATTCGGTAAATTCACGGTTTGAAAAAAAATTACACTATGTTAGAATGGATAAAACAGCCCTGGCCCTGGTACATTGCAGGGCCATTAATTGGTTTAACAGTGCCAGCTTTGCTACTGTTGGGTAATAAGTCATTTGGTATCTCTTCTTCGCTACGGCATGTGTGTGCCGCTTGCATTCCTTCTAAAATTCCTTTCTTTCAATACGATTGGAAGAAAGAAATATGGAACCTATTTTTTGTAGGCGGTATTTTAATTGGCGGAATTATTGCGGCACAATTACTCGCCAATCCTGAACCTATACAAGTGAATGCAAAACTATCAGCAGAGCTGGCAACCTATGGTGTTACCAATTATGAAAGCATTATTCCTAAAGACTTATTTGCATGGTCAGAATTATTGACTGCAAGAGGCATATTTATGATGGTGATTGGCGGTTTAATGGTAGGTTTTGGAACAAGATATGCCGGTGGTTGCACATCAGGTCATGCCATCATGGGATTGAGTAATCTGCAATGGCCTTCATTAGTGGCTACTTGTTGTTTTATGGCCGGTGGATTTTTTATGACCAATTTAATCCTGCCTTACATTTTAAAACTCTAAACTTCAAAAATTAAACTGAAATGTCTGCAAAAGATATAACATATAGCGAAAAACCATTTACAGCACATCAGAATAATACTGATTATGAAGTGCGGTCGCAGAATGCGATGTGTGTAAATGAAAGTAAATTGGACAAACCTCTTTCATCCAACATTAAATACGGCCTGTTGGGAATTCTCTTTGGAATTGTATTTGTAAAAGCCGAAATTATTTCATGGTTCCGCATCCAGGAAATGTTTCGGTTACAAAGTTTTCATATGTATGGCGTAATCGGTTCTGCAGTTGTCGTAGGAATGATAAGTGTATTATTGATAAAAAGATACAATGCAAAGTCAATAGAAGGTGAAAAAATAAATCTGGAGTCAAAAAAATTCAATAAGTGGCAGATTTATGGTGGTTTGCTTTTTGGGTTTGGCTGGGCTATTACCGGCGCCTGCCCCGGACCTTTGTTTGCACAAATTGGAACTGGTGCTTCAGTAATTATTGTTACGCTGTTAAGTGCTATAGCCGGTACGTGGGTATATGGAAGATTCAGGACAAGTCTGCCGCATTAGCTCCCGGTGATTTTTGAAGGTTTATCATGAATATAAAACCAAATATAAAAACCGGATTACAGGAAAACTGGAAGCAGTTTTCGATCCTGGTATTGGTTAATGCTTTTGTAGGAGCAATGATTGGCCTTGAAAGAGCTGTATTGCCCGGACTGGGAAAAAATGTTTTTGGACTTGATGCTAATACAGCTATCCTCAGTTTTATCATGGCATTTGGTATTACCAAAGCTATCAGCAACTATAGTGTAGCAAAACTCAGCAAACGATTCAACCGGAAACAAATATTAATGGCGGGCTGGTGGGCCGCACTACCTGTTCCTTTTTTATTGATGTATGCCGATTCATGGTCGTGGGTGATAGTAGCCAATATTTTATTAGGTATCAACCAGGGGCTTGCCTGGTCTGCCACTGTTATTATGAAAGTAGATATGGTTGGACAAAAAAACCGTGGGCTGGCAATGGGCATCAATGAATTTGCAGGTTATTTATCCGTTGGATTAGCTTCTTATCTCGCCAGTTCCATAGCCGCCAATTATGGTTATGCTTATTTTCCCTTCATCCCCGGATTATTTTTTGCCGCAGCCGGTTTATTGGTTTCCGCTTTCTTAATAAAAGACACTACACATTTTGTACATGCAGAAAGTGCAACCTCTAAGATGGTTTTACTAAAAAATGTATGGAAGGAAACTACCTGGAAACATAAGAACATCAGTACTGTAACCTTAAACGGCTTGGTGAATAATATGAACGATGCTGTAGTCTGGGGATTATTACCTGTTTTATTATTATCCAGAGATTTTAGTATCCATGAAATCGGGATTATTGCAGGAATATATCCGGCCGTATGGGGAGTATTGCAATTATTCACTGGTAAAATGGGTGACGTTTATTGTAAAAAACA
>JAJAZO010000006.1 GCA_026785745.1 Chitinophagaceae bacterium
CTTCTCTACACCATTCTCCCTGAAGTGGGCACCGGCTTTTCCAGCCATAATAATGTTGCGGGGGTTCCAGCTTATTTTATAATGCCAGGGATTATCATCGCTTTCAGGAGCTACCAAGCCGCCACAATGTGATTGAAAAGAAGTAACTGTTCCACCTTTGCTATGAATTTCATCAATGATTTTCATAGCACTCATGTGATCAATACCGGGGTCGAGGCCCATCTCATACAGGAAGAGGAGTTTTTTATTTTCGATTGCTGATTGCAGGCTTTTGATTGGTTCATCGAGGTAGGAAGCTGTCAATAGATTTTTAGACATTTCAATGCAGGACGCTGCTACTTTAATATGCAGGCCGGGTGGCAGTAATGAAATAACAATATCTGAATGCCGTATATATTTGCTCCTTTCGGCTGTATCATTAATATCAAATGAAACGGCCATGGCCCTTTGTGAACCACCAACCTTTGACTGAGCTAATTTCAGATCTGCATCCACCACTACTACTTTCCAATTTTCTGTAATTGCATTTTCCAGTAAATAGTCAATTAAAACAGTGGCTGATTTTCCGGCTCCAAATAATAGAATCGTCTTCATAAAAAATCCTGTTGAACGAACCGGAAAATTAGGACGAAAAAGCCATAAAACATCCGTAAAAACCACCGGCAAAATACCATTATTCTCAGCAAGTTAAATAATCCACAAGGGTGGAAAAAATAGACTAAAAAACACCTTCCTTTATCAGGTTTTGAGGTTGAAAAAAGGTAGATTTGCCAACCTTATAAAACCGGCTTTTTTCAGCCGTTTTTGCCAATAAAAATCAATTAAAAAAGCAGAAGGAAAAACTAACGATGGAAGAAAATCTTGAGCCACAGGAAACGAATGACAGCGACCGGATAATTCCCGTTAACATCGAAGAGCAAATGAAGACTGCCTACATTGATTATTCAATGTCGGTAATAGTTGGCCGTGCCTTACCCGATGTAAGAGATGGATTAAAGCCGGTACACCGCCGTATTTTATTTGCCATGAACCAACTGGGGCTGCATTATAACAAGCCGTATAAAAAATCGGCCCGTCTTGAGGGGGAAGTGCTGTGTAAGTATCATCCGCATGGTGATACGTCTGTGTACGATGCAATGGTGCGTATGGCGCAGGAGTGGAGTATGCGTTATACAATGGTAGATGGTCAGGGAAATTTTGGTAACCAGGATGGTGATGGCCCGGCGGCCATGCGTTATACCGAAACAAGATTGGAACGATTGGCAGAGCATATGCTGGATGATATTGAAAAAGATACGGTTGATTTCCAGTTGAACTTTGATGATTCAGAAAAAGAGCCTACCGTTCTTCCTACAAGAATTCCTAACCTATTAATAAATGGTTCCAGTGGTATTGCCGTAGGTATGGCCACCAATATGATGCCGCACAATCTCTCAGAAGCGATTGATGGTTGTATTGCCTATATTGATAACAGGGAGATTACTATTGATGAATTAATGCAGCATGTAAAAGCTCCCGACTTTCCAACTGGTGGTGTCATCTATGGAATGGAAGGGGTGAAGGCAGCTATGCACTTTGGCCGTGGCAAGGTAGTGGTAAGGGGCAAATTGACTGTTGAAACTAAAGCCAATGGTAAAGAACAAATCATCATTACCGAAGTACCCTACCAGGTAAACCGTGATGCACTGACCAACCGTATCGGCGAATTGGTAAATGAAAAAGTGATAGAAGGAATTTCTAATGTAAATAACGAATCAAATAATAAAGAAGGAACAAGGGTAGTAGTTGATTTGAAAAAAGATGCTATTGCCAATGTTATCATCAACCAATTATATAAACTTACCGACCTGCAAACCTCTTACGGTATCAACAATGTTGCTATTGTAAAAGGAAGACCAAGAACGCTGAACCTGAAAGACCTGATAAGTGAGTTTGTTGAGTTCCGTCATGAAGTGGTGGTGCGACGAACAGAGTTTGAATTAAGAGAAGCGGAGAAAAGAGCACATATATTAAAAGGCTATCTCATTGCATTGGACCATCTGGATGAAGTAATTGCCCTTATCCGTTCATCTTCCACACCGGATATTGCAAAGGAGAACCTGGTAAATGCCGGATGGGGATTGGATGAGATACAGGCCAAAGCCATACTTGAACTCCGTTTGCAGCGCCTTACCGGCATGGAAAGGGATAAGATAAAAGAGGAGTTTGATGAATTGATGCAACTGATTGCCCGTCTGAATGAACTACTGGCAAACGAAGGAATGAGGTTTGATATTATTAAAACTGAATTGCTGGAGATAAAAGAAAAGTTTGGTGACGAAAGAAAAACAGAGATTACTTATCTTGATGATGAAGTAAAAATTAAAGACCTTATTAAAGAAGAAGATGTAGTTATCACTATATCACATCTTGGCTATATCAAACGTACACCGGCTGATGAATTCCGTTCTCAGCGGCGTGGCGGCAGGGGAGCAATGGGTGGAAAAACGAGGGATGAAGATTATATCGAACATCTTTTTGTGGCATCTACACATCATACCATGCTATTCTTTACAGAAAAAGGACGGGTATATTGGCTGAATGTATATGAAATACCTGACGGAGAAAAAACCGGTAAGGGCCGTGCCATCCAAAACCTGATGCAGCTGCCGCCGGATGATAAAGTAAGAGCTATCCTTGATGTGAAAGATTTGAAAGATGAAGAATTTGTAAAAGCACATAATATTGTCCTTTGTACCAAGAAAGGGATTATTAAGAAAACAGAGTTGACAGATTTCAGTCGCCCAAGACAAACCGGGGTGAATGCTATCAACATTGTGGAAGGTGATGAACTGCTGGAAGCAAAAATGACCGATGGCAAATGTGAAATAATGATGGCAGTAAAAAGTGGCCGGGCTATCCGTTTCTCCGAAGAAAAAGTAAGGGCAACAGGCCGTGGTGCTATTGGTGTGGCAGGTATAGAAGTAGATGATGATAACGATGAAGTGGTGGGTATGATTTGTGTAAACCCTGAAACCGATGCAGACAGAACCGTATTGGTGGTAAGTGAAAAAGGATTTGGTAAAAGAACCCCGGTAGATGAATACCGTTATACAAACCGTGGTGGTAAGGGAGTAAAAACAATTAATGTAACTGATAAGACAGGTTCATTGGTTGGAATATTAGCTGTTGCACAAACGGAAGACATCATGATCAGCTGTAAGAGTGGTGTTACTATCCGGATGCCGGTAAGCGGTATCAGTGAACAGGGTAGGGCTACGCAGGGAGTAAAACTGATTAAGCTCGATGAAGGGGATGAAATTGCGGCTATCACCCAACTGGATGACCAGCAACCGGCAGTGCTGACTGATGAAAATGTAATTGACGAAAACCCAACAAATAATGACGCAACCGAAACTGGTGAAAATCCATCTACAGGTGACGGCGTTGCAGAATAATCAGTAATTTGTTAATGATTAATTGACGTATTTAATTATAAAATAAAAGAAAACAGATGAAAAGAATCCTATTCTTACTAACGATGAGCTTGTCTGCTTTTTGGGCGACAGCTCAGAAAATGGAAGACATAAAAAATCTACTGGTGTTTAATAAGTTTAAAGAAGCAAAAGTTGAAGTAGATAAGGGGATGAACAATCCTAAATTTAACACCAAAGCAGAAGCTTATATGTTGAAAACTGTCATTTATGCTGGGTTGTCAATGGAAGAAGCTACTAAAAATACCCCTGCGGGAGACCAATTAGCAAGTGATGCAGATGCGGCCTTTAAGAAATATATGGAAATGGATCCCGCAATTTCTTTAATAAATGACCCGATTTATCAAAATGGGCCTACCAATATTTATTCTAATTATTACAGTTCCGGTTACAATGACTATCAGGGAAAAAAATGGGAACTAGCCTATAGCAAATTAAAAAAAGCGACTGAATATTCTGATTTCCTGATAAGCAAAAAACTATTTCTGTCAGCTTTAGATACCAATGTGCTTATCCTTGCGGGTATAACTGCTGAGAACAGCAACAATAAAGAAGAGGCAGTTAAATATTATAGCAGATTGGCAGATAGTAAAGTAACGGGTGAAGGTTTTGAAAGTGTATACCGCTATTTAGTAAGTTATTTCTTTGGCAAAAAAGATATGGCCTCATTTGAAAAATATAAGGCCCTGGGAAAACAATTGTTTCCTAAAAGCGAATATTTTGATTATGACAAGGTTGATTTTGCAGTAGGCCTGCAGGAGAAATTAGAAGATAAAATAAAAGCAGTAGAAGAGGTTCTTGTAACAGATCCTGGTAATTTTAAAGCCAATGAAGTGCTGGGTGAAGTAATTTATGAAGCACTTAACCCGGCAAAAGATACCGCTGCTATGCCTGCCAATGTATCTGAACTGGAAACCAAAATGGTGGCGGCATTTTATAAAGCGGCGACAGCCAAAGCTGATTATGAAGTTCCGTTTCTGTTCGTCGGCGACCACTTTATTAATAAAGCCGTAAAAGCAAATAAAGCCAGGGAAGACCATGCAGCAGATATGAAAACCCGTACCAAAGTCGGCACTATGGCTTCAAAAGAAGATGTAGCTAAAAGAGAAGCTTTAGATAAAGCTTATGGAGAAATATTGGAAAAGGCGATGGAGCCATACCAAAAAGCAGTTGCTATTTTTGCCGGCAGGGCCAAACTGGAGCCAAAAGATAAGCAGCAGTACAAAAAAGCAGCCAGCTATCTGGCAGATATATTTTCTTTCAAAAAAGTTCAGGCAAAAGGAAAACCTGCTGATGTTGCGAAATATACAGCAGAAGAAGAGAAGTGGAATAAGATCTGGGATTCGATTAAATAAGATATTCAGCTAAATTAATTGTGAGGGGCAGCCATTTAAGTGTGGCTTTTCTTATTAATCTACTATTTAACATAATATATATTATAAGAAAAATATTTATCTTTGAAAAACAAAAACCATAGTCGGCTAATCGATAGAAAGCTTATTTGCAATCAGTTGAGAGATTAGAAGTAATTTTATAAACTAGTAAATGAATTAAGCTATGAAACAGATCATTCCATTTATTGTTTCCCCTGCCATAATTTTTTCATCATGTAGCAATGCAGAAACTAAAGCTGATCCATCAAATACTGCCATTGATATAAAAGATTATACAGCAATAAATATTGAATCTGCCGGTGGTATAAAGGTTGTAAAAGTTCCCAACACCAGCCAGTGAGCAAAAATTGTTACCCACATTGTAAAAATAAAAAGCTTGGCAGCAACCAGCAGCGATTTGATGAATTGGTAAAGCTATTTCTTAATGATGAATATATTGTAGTTCAAAGAGCTGGCTGGCCATTAAGTGAAGTGGTGATGAAGCATACCCTTCTGGTTCATAAACATCTTGGGAATTGACAGTTTTACAAAATTTATCAAAACTATATCCTGAAATAAAGCAGGAATTAAAAACAATTATTGAAGATAGATGGGAACTTGAAACAGCAGCTTTTCATTCCAGGGCTAAGAAAATTTTGAAAGAGATTGGATAACGGAACCCCATGTTCTGCTTTTTACAGGCCCGAACGGAGATGCGGCATTTATTATCGTAAACCCCGTTTTTGAATTCCATTTTTTGTTTTTATTCCATTCATGACTGACCAATAAATCTTCATTATCAATATTCTGCTGTTAAGAATTTCCGCTGACTCATTTCTTTTCGCTTTTATCAAACTGTCTGAATATTAGTCGCAGGTTCTGATCATATGTAAAGTAATTGTACAGCCAGTTGCTGAATACAAAAAATCTGTTCTTCACCCCCAATATCAGCATCAGGTGCAGTCCCATCCATATCATCCAGGCTATAAATCCTCCGAAATGTAATTTGGGTTTTGGAATATCAACTACGGCAAGATTTCGTCCAACGGTGGCCATAGAGCCTTTATCCTTGTATTCAAACTCATAATGCGTATCCGGGTTTGATTTTCTTTCAATCAATTTAAAATTTCCTGCCAATAAATCGGCCTGCTGCATGGCCACCGGTGCCACTTGCGGATGCCCTGTTTTATACTTAGGTGTTTCCATATAAGCCAGGTCGCCGATAACATATATATTATTGTATCCGCTTACCCTGCAATATCGGTCTGTTGTAATTCGGTTTCCTCTGGCTATTAAACCTTTA
Source organism: Chitinophagaceae bacterium (assembly GCA_026785745.1). Taxonomy (GTDB): domain Bacteria; phylum Bacteroidota; class Bacteroidia; order Chitinophagales; family Chitinophagaceae; genus JJ008. Next base: position 6,150 of record JAJAZO010000006.1, read on the forward strand.
TCTACCCCATTTGGAATATTACCTTTAACTCCGGCAGCCCAAATCATTGTACTCGTTGAAATTTGCTCTCCGTTATTCAGTAACACACTGTTTCCATCATACCCTTTTACCAGAGAATTTGTCATCACCTTTACTCCCAGTTTCTCGAGATATTTTTGTGATTGTTTGGATGACTTCTCACTCATTGCAGCCAGTGTTTTACCGGCACCTTCCAACAGGTAAATATTCATCGCCGAGAAATCAAGTTCAGGATAATCTTTGGGCAATACATACTTTTTCATTTCGGCTAATGCACCCGACACCTCCACTCCTGTTGGCCCCCCGCCTACTACCACTATATTCATCAGCCGTTGCAAAACTATTGGGTCTGTAACGGTCAGTGCTGTTTCAAAATTTTGCAATAACTGGTAACGGAGTTGCAGGGCTTCCACCGTTGATTTCATAGGAAAAGCATGCCCGGCAATTTGAGTGTTGCCGAAGAAATTAGTATCAGCACCAGTAGCCAATACCAACGCATCATAGTTGATTTCTTCCTTGTCAGTGATAATTTTACTTTGTTCCGGTATTACCTGTTTTAATTCAGCAAGCCGGATCTTTACGTTCTTGCTCTTCTGAAAAACTTTACGCAACGGAAAGGAAATATTACTGGCATCCAATCCTGCCGTTGCTACCTGGTAAAACAGGGGTTGAAACTGGTGATAATTAAAACGGTCAACTAATACGACCTCAAACCCTGGTTTGTTATTGAGTTTTCGGGCAAGCCTTAGTCCCCCAAATCCAGCTCCAACGATTACGACTTTCATACAATTGATTTACTGTACAAATTTACATATGTTTCAATAATTTTTGAAAATTTAAAATACGGTTACCCTTACAAATTGGTTCGGCTGATAAATGGTTTTAATACAGCATCCTTACTTTGATTGTTGCTTTTACTTCCTTCAACAATCCAAAAGCCTGTGCAGAAAGTTGTTTGTCAACATCCAGCACCACATAGCCAATGTCATCATTCGTCTTCAGGTATTGACCAAGAATGTTGATCTTATATTTAGAAAGCTGCGTATTTATCTCAGATAATACACCAGGCACATTATTATGTATATGCAGAATACGGTGACTGCCTTCCTGTGGTGGCAAGGCTAATGCCGGCACAGTGTGTGAGCCAAAAGTAATCCCCTTCTCCAGATAATTAAACAACTTTGCACTTACATCTTCACCAATATTTTGCTGTGCCTCTTCGGTGCTGCCACCGATATGCGGCGTAAGAATCACATTCGGACAATCCTGCAGCGGCGTTTGAAAACGGTCCCCATTTTTTTCCGGCTCCCAGGGAAATACATCAATGGCCGCACCACCAATGCTACCATCTAATAATGCTTTTCGTAAAGCATCAAGATCCACCACCTCTCCCCTTGCATAGTTTAGCAGTATGGCCCCTTTCTTAAAATATTTAAGATTGGTTTTGTTGATCAGGTTCTTTGTTTGTGAAGTTTCGGGAATATGGAGTGTTACCACATCTGCTTTGTTCAGTAATTCTTTTAATGATTTAGCATCTTCTGCATTACCAAGAGGCAATTTTGTTTCCACGTCATAAAAAATAACTTTCATACCAAGTCCTTCGGCCAGCACACTTACCTGGCTGCCGATATTACCATAGCCGATAATGCCCAGCGTTTTTCCACGGAGTTCATGGCTACCTTTGGCCTCTTTCATCCACACACCTTCATGTGCAGCTTTGTTCTTATCCGGTATTCTCCTGATAAGCATAATGGAGGAACCAATAACCAGTTCAGCTACCGATCTTGTATTAGAATAAGGGGCATTAAAAACAACTACACCATTCTTAGTGGCGGCTTTTAAATCAACCTGGTTCACACCAATACAAAAGCAACCAATCGTCTGTAATTTTTTTGCTGCATCCAGGATTTTTTTGGTGACTTGTGTTTTAGAACGGATACCCAGGATATGAACATCTTTTATTTCTTCCATCAGTTGTTCTTCGGTCAGTGCTTTTGAAATTTTCTCCACTTGTACATAACCTTGCATGTTAAAATTCTTCACCGCCACATCACTGATATTCTCTAAAAAAAGTATTTTGATCTTTTCTTTGGGGTAGCTTGTTTTATCTGCTTTTGCCATACTGCAAATATACTGTGTGCAACGAAGTTTTTAAACGTAGTCGCAAGTTTGCAGCTATTAACATTTAAAAGATGATTGGGGAAAACTAATCACCTTTTTCGGCTTGGCCTCCTTCTATTTTTGCCTTAATCTAAATATCTTTTATTGAAAACGATTGTTAGCTTTTTATTGCTTGCTGTTTTGATC
>JAJAZO010000007.1 GCA_026785745.1 Chitinophagaceae bacterium
CAGGATGAATTTACTATCATCATTACTGATGAGGGTGGCAACACCCTGTACAGAGAAAACATCAAAGGTCAGAACTTCACCAAAAAGTTTTTGCTGAACACTGAAGAACTTGGTGACAACACCGTTCGCTTCGAAGTATTCTGCAACAATACTAAAAAGTCGGTGATGTATGAGGTAAACCGTAATAGCCGGTTTGTGCAGGACGTGGCAATCTATGAAATGAAGTAAGCTAACCTCTGTTTGATAACATGTCCTGAAAACTCCACTGGTGGTTGCCGGTGGAGTTTTTTTGTTGGAACAAGATGCTGTGATTTTTTATTTAACGATAGCTAACAGCAATAGAATAGAACTGTAAGGCTGCAAGCTCAGATTATCTAAGTATGAAACCAACAAAAGCCAGACTACGTAGCTATCAAACTATCTCCTAAACTAAGAAATTTTCGAAGTTTAGATTACCTTCACCTCTTTCTTCAATAAATAACCATTTGGTATCGGTTGATAAATACAAGGCTATTTTTCCATTGAGTTTGCCAAATTTTTCTAAATGTGAATGTAGAAATTTTGCTGGAACTCTTAAATAATGAAAATCGTTTTTATCTGGTGCAACTTCGCAAAGTATATTTATGTAGCCAGACAAGTTGCAATTGATTACTTTAACAGGAATCTGGGGGAACCATACACTTTTTTTTGGCCAAGACTCATCTGGCAGAAAAAATTTTGATGTGTAAATTGGTGAATCAACTTTCCCATGTTTTGCTGCAAACCATTTGAGAGCTTTGTTTCTTATGGACATAATTACCGTTTAAAGTATAAAATTATGTTGCGATGCATTCGCTTTTTATTTAAGTGTCAAAGTTGGAATTTCTAAATAGAACCTTCCTGTTTGGGTTCTCGAATATTTAGCTAATTTCTCTTTACTTGTTAACGGGTCGCTTATTTCATTTAACGGAATGATAAATAAATTATTTGGTTCAGAACCTGTTCCACCAATACCTAAAATAACAAAAACCGGATAATTTTTAGTCGTTTGATAGTTGCGATAATTATTTAGCTTCCTCTCATCTGCCAGCTTTACTGCATTTGCATTAGTAGCTTGTTGCCATTTGCATTCTATAGCAAACAACTGCTGACGGCCGCTATCCCGATACAAATAGTCTAAATCAGGCTCCATACTTGACAATGGGTAATGTCCATCTACATATTTATCGCCACGCCAATTGAGCAATTTAAAATAGTTCTTGTCGAAATTTTTTACCACATACTTTTCAAATGCAAGTCCATTATTTTTTTTCAACTCTTCTGCGGTAAATTCTGGTAGATTAACAGCTACTTCAACATTTGGTGGCTGACTAAACAGCATTGGTATTGATTCTATTTTTTTCCTTTGTTCTTTATTATTCTTTACCAAATAGAAAACCCCCAATATTAACAATAGGGTTCCTGCTCCAATCAGCATGTAAGTGATATTGCTACTTTTCTGTACCTTATTTCCCAATTGTGGTACATATCCTCTTTGTGAATCCATTCTCTGGTCGCTTTCTGCAATAATGTTATAACTGTTTCCCTCTTTTTGAAAAAGCAAATAGCCTTGTAGCGGACTTCTAGGTTCGCCATTCCAAACTTCATTTTTTACAAAATTGCATTTCACAATACCACTCTTATAAAAATCGATATCAAGGTTGCTGATACTAATAGAATATTTTGGATACTTTTCAAAGAATGATTTCTTTTCTTTTATGCAGGTGCCTTTGTCCTTATTTATTGCATAAAAATTAAGTGAAGAAGCATATAAAGAGCTAATGTCATCTATATCCTGTGCGTTGTTGGCATCAACCCATTGTTTTGCAAGTGTTTCTATCTCTTTTGCTTTTTTTGTTTGCCCAAAAACATGTGCCGTAAAAAACAATAAAATAAGGAAAATGAAAAGTTTTGACTTCATAATTAAGGTTTAAAGTCAGAAAAATAGAAAAGATTCGGGACAAATTATAATAGGGACAAAAAAACCTCCGGTAGAAACCGGAGGGAACAACTAAAAAACACTAGCTCAATGCTAAGTTTCATTGGAACGAACTTCCTTCAGCTGCGCTTCAGGATGACAAAGCGCAGCAATTATTTATTAATCGGGTTTCTTCCCTTCTAAAAAAGTGTTGATAGTGCTGATTTGTGTTTGATTGTTTTGGTCAGTTTTGACCTCGTAGCTGCTATAGAAGTTTTCTACCTGGTTATTGTTGTTATACAATTCCATGTTGCGGCGGATATAAGCCGGCACAGTTTCAAACTCATTATTGGGGTCAGCAGCGTTAACGTTGAAAGACAAGTTTCGCAACTTGTGCAATCTCTCTGCCGCCCTACGTTTTTGCTCTTCGGTTTCGTCCTGCATCGCAGAATCCTCAACCTCGGGAAACAAAGGTGTCTGAGCCTGATGAGCCAACGGCATACCCGCCGCAGGAATGTCATCCCTCTCAACTATCTGCATTTGCAAATCGAGGAGTTCATCCTCTTCATTGCTGGCAGCTACGGGAGGGACCGGTTTTTCGGCAGAAGTCATTGGGGTAACGACCCCGTTTTTAGATTCTGCGTAGATATTGGACGGTCTGGCCAGATAACCACCCGAAGCTGCAGGCAACGGGCTTGTACTAGTACTATCTTTAATGCTGCTTATCAGCTCAGCATCTTTTTCTTTGATTAATTGCTGCATCGAATTTATACTATCGTTTTTCCCTACTGTTGACATTTTGCTAACAGTAGATTCACCTGCCTGTTCTACCGTAATTGTACTAAGTAGTTTTTCCTGTACCTGCCCTGCTGATTCATTTGGCAGAGGTTGCAAATCGAAATGAATAATAACCCGCTCTTCTTCCTGTTTGATATCGGAAAAATCAATAACAGGGGCTTGTATCATAGGAAATCCGATAGCTATCGGATTCTCTACTAATGTTGGCATAAGGTAATCAGTCCTCTCTCCCAGCACCTCTCCTTCAGAGATGGCAGCAGTGGCAGGTTTCAGCTCTTCTTGTGCCGACTCTATCTCATTTTCCAGCGCAGCAGAAAGGCCGGAGGCTAACGGGTCCATTTTAATGAAAGGTGGCAGCAATTCTTCAACTTTTGCCAATACCATTACAATTTTTTCTTCAGGCTTTGGTTCTTCCTTTTTTACTACTGGTTTTGCAAACGGGTCTTTATGCTCAAAGCCTGTTGCGATTAAGGTAATACCGATACGGTCGCCCAGTGTGCTGTCGTATCCCATACCAAGAATAACATCCGTATTCTCACCTGCCTGGTTCAGTAAATAGTTTTGAATTATTTCTACTTCATCCATGGTAAACTCATGTTCCCCGGCAGCTGAATTAATATTAATCAATATCCATTTAGCTCCCTTAATATCATTATCATTCAGCAGCGGCGAATTCATAGCTTCTTCAATAGCCTGCTGTGCCCTGTTTTCACCAGCTGCTTCTGCATTTCCAAGAATAGCAACACCACCGTTGCGCATTACCGTACATACATCCGCAAAGTCAACATTGATCTGACCGGTACTATTAATAACATCGGTAATACATTTAGCTGCTGTTGCCAATACATTGTCAGCTTTTTCAAATGCTTCCCGCATTTTTAAATTACCAAACTGGTGACGTAGTTTATCATTGCTGATCACCAGCAATGTATCAACATATCCTTTCAATATTTTTATTCCCTCTTCTGCCTGTTGCTGCCGTTTCTTTCCTTCGTAAGCAAAAGGAGTGGTAACAATACCGACAGTGAGAATACCAAGGTCTTTACAAATTTTGGCAATGATGGGTGCACCACCGGTACCTGTGCCACCACCCATTCCTGCAGTGATGAAAGCCATCTTGGTATTTACTTCCAGTATGCGTTTTATTTCTTCGAGTGATTCTTCTGTTGCCTGGCGGCCAATGTCAGGATTGGCACCTGCACCCAGCCCTTGTGTAAGGTGCGGCCCGAGTTGTATCCTGTTTGGTATGCCACTATTGGCTAATGCTTGTGCATCTGTATTACATATAATGAAGTTGACACCATCTATTTCCTGACTAAACATGTGGTTGACTGCATTACCACCACCGCCACCTACACCAATTACTTTCAGGATAGATGATTTTTCTTTTGGCAAATCGAAATGTATCATAGTCTTTTGAATTTTTCCTCACCCCAACCCCCTCCACAAGTGGAGAGGGAGTAGCGAAGCAGTTGATAATTTGGTTAGTTATTATTTCACCGAAACAGTTAAAGAACTTTATATAGTTTACTACTCTAAAGTCCTCCGCCAATAGGCGGAGATTTAGGGGGTCGATCTTTGTCTTACAGTTTTTTATCTTCTTCTTCTTTGAACAAATCAATAATCCCATCCTTGAATTTGCCCCAGAAACCTGTCAGGTTTTTTCTTCTCGTCACTTCTTTTTCATTTACTTCTTCTTCTATTACTTCCACCGGTGCTTCTTCCGGTAAATTATTCTTCAATCCTTCCGGCACTTCTACTTTCCTGTATTCTTTTTCAAACTGTTTGCGGTTATGCTCATAATCATCATAGCCTTTCAGGATAAGACCGATACAGGTAGAGTATGTTGGTTTTGCTAATTCTTCAATGTGCCCACCAGCAAGATGTTCATTAGGGAAACCGATTCTTGCAGGCAAACCCGTTACATATTCTGTGAGTTGGATAAGGTGCTTTAGTTGTGAACCTCCCCCAGTGAGGATGATACCACCATTCAACATGCGGTTTTCCAAACCAACCTGTTTCAAATGATAGGTAACAAAGTCCATTATCTCACTCATTCTTGCCTGGATGATATTGGCAAGATTCTTTACACTGATCTCTTTTGCAGGCATTCCCCTTAATCCCGGAATGGTGATATAAGCATTTGATTTTGCTTCGTTGGCTAAAGCACTACCAAACTGCACTTTCATTTGCTCTGCCTGTGTTTTCAATACACCTAAGCCGGTTTTTATATCATTGGTAATATTCTCACCAGCAAAAGGAATAACAGCAGTATGTTTTAAAATACCTTCATAAAAAACTGCCAGGTCAGTTGTACCACCACCGATATCAACAATAGCAACACCGGCTTCAAGGTCTTCTTGTCCCATAACAGCCGAAGAGGAAGCCAATGGCTGTAACACCAGGTCTTTTGTAAAAAGGCCTGCTTTCTCCACACTGCGGTTGATGTTTTTTATCGCATTCTTATCACCAGTGATGATGTGGAAGTTGGCCCCAATCTTTACTCCGCCATAACCAATAGGATTCGGGATGTTTTGAAAATTATCCACAGTAAATTCCTGTGGTATCACATCAATGATCTGATCGCCGGCAGGAATATATGTTTTGTACTGATCGTCTATCAGCTGGTCAATTTCTTTTTGCGTAATTTCTTCGTCTGTTTTTTGCCTTACAATATCACCACGGGTTTGCAAACTTTTGATGTGGTGACCGGCAATACCGACATACACATCTTTGATTTCGAGGTTTGGATTAGAAGCGAAGCAATTTTCCAAAGCACTTCTGATGGCTTTGATCGTTTCATCAATGTTCAGCACCTGCCCGTGCTTTACACCGTTGGAGTTGGATTTTCCAAATCCGAGTATTTCCAGTTTGCCATACTCATTTTTACGTCCGGCTATTACTGCAATCTTGGTTGTTCCAATGTCAAGACCGACAATAATGGGTTGTTCGTTGTTCATAATTGTTGTTTTTAGTTGTTGTTGTTTTTATCGAAATCGTTGTTTTTCTTTACCTGCCATAGTCTCGTTTATAACGGGACGAAGGCGGGTTTTTATTATTTTTTTTTCAGCTTCAGTTCCTTGAGCATCGTCCCTTCCGCCATCCGGCGGACCCTTGTACTGCATATCGCTGCTCATCTATCACCGGGTACTACCCTGAGTCATTCATATTCGACCCCTTCGGGGTCTGTTCACTAATTATAACCACCATTCGCATCTTCTACCGGCTTCTTTGGCATTACAGCTTTTGGCTCTTTCCTTTTCTCCTCTTTTTTTGGCTCATTCGCTTTTGCCGTCTTTGGCTTATCTGTTTTTAGCGGCTTCGGTTTATCTACTATCTTATCAGCAGGTTTTGTCAAAGAAGGTTTCAAAGGGTTGGGACTACTATTCTTCTCAGGGTTAATCTTTTGGGCATCCTGCAGGGTCGGGTCAGTTGCAGGTTCCGAATCAGTTTCTAATTTTACAATCGGTGGCATTGCTCTTACTACTGTATCTCTTTCCGCTTCAATTGACTGGCGCAATAGTTTTTCTACATTCCTTTTCAACTGTACAGAATCAATTTTTGCATTGCCTGCATATTTTGATACTACTACCTGTCCTTTATATTGCACATCTATTACTTTGTATTTATCAAACCCTGTTTTGCTTAATACCTGTTTGTAAAAAACCATGAGCCGGTGAAACTTCTTGTCAATATTTTCTCCATTGCCCAGCTTCACTAAATGATTTCCAACAAGAGGCACCATCTCAAAATTTCTTTCTGGTGTAATATCAATCTGTGCCACCTGCGACATCCAGAATGGATCATTGATAATAAAATTGGATGTCACTCTTATATCATTTAATAATATACTGTCGTTAGCCGTCAGAATTTTCTTTTCAGGAAAGCCAGTGAATACAGGCACCCTTGCACTTAATTTATCTGACAGCGGCATTTTTCTTCCAAGGCTGTCTATATAAAATGAATTTCCCGTGGTAGTGAAAACCCTGGCAACAGGTTCTTTCTCTGTTACCGATATATGTAATACATTCCGGTTATCAAAATAGAGTTCAGCTTCATCAATCCAGGTATTATGCTCCAGCATCTGCTCTAACTCATGCAGGTTGAACGATGCGATTGGCTGGCCTTTGATATTTCCTTTTGTAGTTTTAACCAATAACTGCTCAACATCTTTTTGGTCAATAAAGAAATTATTCTTTGCTCCCTTTAATGAAATGGTATAAGCTGTACACCGGCCTTTATTCTTTTTACTGATAGCCGCCAACAACAGGGTTAGCATACCGCCGCCGATGCACACCCACACAGCGACAAACAGTACTTTTCTTATGGTTTTTTTTGCATTCACTTTATATATCTTTTAATTCATTTTTTATCGGCTCAATCAGCATATCAATATCCCCTGCCCCGGCTGTTATCAATATTTCTCCAAATTCTTTGTTCACTGTTTTAGCATAATCATTCTTCACCCAGTTTAGCAACTCTTCTTTTGTCATTACTCTTTTACTATCCTTTCCCATTCTATCCAAAATCATTTCGCTGCTCACACCTTCTATCGGTAATTCCCTGGCCGGGTATATTGGCAGCAGAATTACTTCATCTGCCAGATCCAATACTTCGGCAAACCCATCGGCCAGGTCTCTTGTTCTACTGTACAAGTGTGGTTGAAAAATTACTGTACATTTTTTTTGCCTGAACAAAGTTTTGGCACCATTTATCAAAGCCCTTAATTCTTCCGGGTGGTGAGCATAATCATCAACAAAAACCGGCCTCACCCACTTTCCCTGTCCACTTCGTACAGAAGGAGGAAGGATATACTCAAACCTTCTTTTCACTCCCCTGAAATTTTCCACCGCTGCTTTGATCTTTTCATTTTCTATTCCCAAAGAACTGGCTACTGCAATTGCTGCAACAGCATTTTCTACATTGTGCATCCCTCCCATATTCAGTTTAACATTTTTCAGCCTTTTATCTTTCAACATCACATCAAACTCATAACTTCCATTCATCATCCGGATATTGGCAGCATATATATCGGCACTTTCGTTTTGCAAACTGTAAGAGAGATAGTTCTGAGCTTTTAGTTCTTTAGTTCTCTCTAACCCGAATTTGCCTATTACTACCCCGCCTGCCTTTACTCTTTTACTAAAATCAATAAAAGCTTGTTCCATAGCTTCTGCTGTTCCGTATATATCCAGGTGGTCGGCATCCATTGCTGTAATGATGGCCACATCCGGACTTAGTTTCAAAAAACTTCTGTCATACTCATCGGCTTCTATCACACACACATTTCTTTCACTACTCCAGAAATTCGTTCCATAATTCACGGCAATGCCTCCGAGAAAAGCATTGCACCCAAATCCACTGTCCCGAAGCAAATGCGCCACCATCGTTGTAATGGTTGTTTTACCATGCGTTCCTGCAATACATATATTAAAAGAACTTTTACTTATAATCTGTAATACATCACTTCTCTTTACCACTTTATATCCATTGGTTCTGTAATACACTAACTCCTTCTGCTCCTCCGGTATCGCCGGTGTGCAAACCACCAGGTCAACTTTTTTAGGAATCAAATCAACATTCTCGTCATAATGAACTTCAATGCCGTTTGCTTCCAGTTCTTTTGTCAGTACCGTTGGTGTTTTATCGTATCCGCTTACTTTCACTCCGCCAGCATGAAAGAACCTGGCGATGGCACTCATACCAATTCCACCGATGCCGATAAAATACACTTCACTCAACTTCTCAATTCCCCGAAAGGGGGCATTCAAAAGGACAGTATTGGCTTGTACGTTCATTACAACTTAAATCACTTTCAAAATTTCTTCTGCTATCACTTTATCAGCATTATTTATTGCTAAGGCTGCAATATTTTTTCTAAGTTCATCTTGTTTGCTTTCATCCATTGACAGTTCAATTGTCATGAATACCAGTTTTTGTATCACTTCATGATCCTTTACCATCAATGCTGCATTCTTTTTTACCACTTGCATCGCATTCACCGTTTGATGATCTTCCGCAGCAAAAGGGTAGGGTACGAATAGAACAGGTTTTTTAGATACACATAACTCCGCAACGGTCATAGCTCCTGAACGGGCCACTACAATATCAGCGGCGGCATACGCATATTCCATTTGTGTAATAAACTCGTTGACCCACACTGTTTGCTTTCCAGCAGCACTCTCCTTTGCTTTTTCCGAATAAGTTTTTCCTGTTTGCCAGATTATTTGCAGCCCTGCATTCAATAAATTATTCAGCCCTTTATCAATGGCCTCATTAATGGATTTAGCACCGAGGCTGCCACCAACAACTAGAACTGTTTTTTTTGTTTCATCTAAGGAAAAGAATTTAATCCCTTCACTTCTTGTAATTGTTGCATCAGCTATAGAAGTCCTTACAGGGTTTCCGGTAACTCTTATTTTATCAGCCGGGAAAAATTTTTCCATTCCATCTGTGCCTGTAAAAATTTTTTCCGCTTTTTTTCCAAGCATCATATTAGATTTTCCGGCGAAGGAATTCGACTCATGAATAAAAGTTTTAACCCCGGTTGCCTGTGCAAATCGTAATACCGGAAAACTTGAGTATCCGCCCACACCAATAGCTGCATCAGGTTTGAATTTTTTGAAGATGGTTCGCACCTGCAAAAAACTTTTCATCAGCTTAAAAGGCAATCCAGCATTTTTTATCAAAGAACTCCTGTTAAATCCTGCTATATCCAATCCTTCTATTTGATAACCCGCCTGCGGTACTTTCTCCATTTCCATTCTATCCTTTGCACCAACAAACAATATTTCAATAGTGCTATCAATCTTTTTCAACGCATTCGCAATAGCTATTGCAGGAAAAATATGTCCGCCAGTTCCGCCACCTGCTATTATCACTCTCAGCCCCCTCCGCCTCCGCCAATCGGCGGACGAACCAGAAACTTTATTATCAGTATTACTCTCACTCATACCAGACTCACTTTATATTTCGGTGCCAACAGGTTGACTACTTGAAAAATTTCCTTCTTGTTGCTCCACATTTCTTGATACACTTAATATAATACCTATCGCCAGGCAGGTAAATATGAAACTCGTTCCGCCCATACTTACCAATGGCAGCGTTACTCCGGTAACGGGAAATAAATTCACTGTTACCGCCATATTAGCCACTGCCTGAATAGCCAGTGTAAAACTTAATCCTAATGCCAGGAATGCCCCGAAAGCATAAGGACACCGCTTATAAATTCTGATACACCGGTATAAGAACACTAAATAGATGAACATAGTAAATGTCCCACCCATCAATCCATATTCTTCGATGATGATAGCATAGATAAAATCATTATATGCTTGTGGTAAGTAATCTCTTGTTGTACTGTTGCCGGGGCCAACACCAAATACGCCGCCTTTTGAAATAGCAATCTTTGCCTGATTTACCTGGTAAGCACCTTCATCTACGGCTTCTTTACTACCATAAATAAAACTTTCCATCCTGCCAACCCATGTATCAACACGGCCAAACAATGTAGAGGAAGTTTTTGTCGTACTGACAGTAACAACATCTTCACTCTTCGCTTTTCCATGACGAATAATTGCAGCAGAAACCAGGAATAAAATAGGAATTAATGCCACCCCGATTGTCAATAAAATATGTTTGGTGCTTACACGACCAATAAACATCAATAATAAACAACTTGCGCCAAGCAATAATGCTGTAGAAAGATTGGCCGGAGCAATTAATGCACAGGTAATAGCAACCGGAGCAATTATTGGGAGAAACCCTTTTTTGAAGTCTTTTATTACATCCTGCTTTTTACTAATGAGCCTTGCGAGATACATGAACAAAGCCAGCCTTGCGAAGTCGGAAGTTTGCATCGTCATATTAATCAGCGGCAATCGTATCCAGCGGCTTCCTTCATTCATTTTTACACCAAAGAATAATGTATAGAACAGGAGAGGCAGCGAAATCAGGAATGCAATTTTTGCTGCTCTTGAATAGAAAGTATAATTAACCAAGTGTGCAAAATAGATAACCATTATACCCGCCATTATAAAGGCAATCTGCTTGAAGAGATAAACTTCTGTATTTCCTCTGTAATTTTTATATGCCAATGAACCTGTCGCACTATACACAGCCAGTAATGAAACCAATGTCAGCAATATCACCAATGCCCAAATAACCCTATCGCCTTTAGTTTTGCTGATAAGATTATTCGCATTAAAGGTGTTCTTTAATCCTCCAAACCGTATATCTCTTGTTGCTTCCATATTTATTATAGTTCTTTCACAACTTGTTTAAACTGGTTACCCCGGTCTTCATAGTTTTTAAATAAATCAAAACTTGCACAGGCCGGGCTTAACAACACCACATCGCCTTTGGCCGCAAAATGAAAAGCTGCATGTACTGCTTCTGCCGCTGTAGTTGTGTTCACTATTGTGCTCATCGTGTTGCCAAATGCTTCATGAATTTTCCTGTTGTCAGTTCCAAGGCAAATGATGGCTTTTACTTTCTCTTTTACCAATTCTTCAATCAATGAGTAATCATTCCCTTTATCAACACCGCCCAAAATCAATACAGTGGGCTTTGTCATGCTTTCGAGGGCATACCAGGTAGAGTTTACATTCGTTGCCTTACTGTCATTAATAAACTCAACACCCCGCACCGTAGCCACATGCTCCATGCGGTGCTCCAGGCTTTGAAAATTCTGTACGGCCTCACGGATCTTATCTTTCCGGATGTCTAAGGTGGTGGCTGCCACACAAGCCGCCATTGTATTGTACTGATTATGCTTTCCTTTTAAAGCAAAATCAAATACACTCATGTTGGTAAAATCCTGTCCTGTTCTGATGTACATGTCCCCGTCTTTAATAAATGCTCCGTTTGGTAGTTCTCTTTTCATACTTATTGGCAGTTGGTTAGATTGAATATTGAATTGGTTTAGATATTTCATAGTTACTTCATCATCGGCGCAGTAGATGAAATAATCATCTTTCTGCTGATTCATGGTGATACGAAATTTACTGTTGATATAATTTTCAAATTTGTAATCGTAACGGTCGAGATGATCTTCTGTAATATTTGTCAGAATGGCTATATCCGGCTTGAATGTTTTAATGTCGTCTAATTGAAAACTGCTTATTTCCACCACATATAAAGGCTTGGGGTCTTCCGCAACTCTTTTGGCAAATGAATCACCAATGTTTCCAACTATAGCACAATCAAGACCAGCTGTTTTGCAAATGTGGTAAATCAATGCAGTGGTAGTTGTCTTTCCATTACTGCCGGTGATGGCGATAATTTTACTGCTTCCTTTGAACCGGTAAGCCAGTTCCACTTCGCTGATTATATCAATTCCTTTTGTCCGTATCTTTTTCACTATTGCTGCTTTCTCCGGTATGCCGGGGCTTTTCATCACTTCATCAGCATTCAAAATTTTTGACCCGGTATGCTGCCCTTCTTCAAAATCAATCTTCGCATTCTGCAACTCGTTACGATACTCATTTTTCAAAGAACTTCCGTCAGAAAGGAATACATCATATCCCTGTTGCTTTGCAAGTAGTGCGGCACCCACACCACTTTCACCTCCTCCCAATATGACAAACCTTTTACCCATGTTGCCTAACCCTCATTCCCTCTCCTTCAGAGAGGGACGTTGGGCTTCATATCTTTTTCAACTTTTTTAGTGCTGACTCATCAGCATCATAACATTAATCAACATCAGCCCAGTGTACGGAACACGGCTCTTCATAAGTATTGGTTTCAAATACAACTGCACCACAATTCTATTGGATCAGAACGATAGTTTTCTACGGGGCCTGGATTGGCTTTTCAGTAATATTTTCTCAAAAGCAATAGTCCTTATCTCATCTTCAGTGTAACAATACTCAACACCACCAGCAACACTGTCACAATCCAAAACCTGTTCACAATTTTCACTTCATGGTATCCTTTTACCTGGTAATGATGATGAAGTGGTGCTTTTAAAAAAGCTCTTCTTCCCACACCAAATCTTCTCTTAGTGTATTTGAAATACCCGACCTGTATCATCACACTCAACGTTTCCACGAAAAACACACCACAGAAAATCGGCAATAACAATTCTTTGTGAACGATAATAGCCAGCGATGCAATGATTCCACCCAATGTCAAACTACCTGTGTCGCCCATAAAAATCTGCGCAGGATAAGAGTTGTACCACAAAAAACCAATACAAGCCCCAATCATTGCTGCAATAAATATGGACAGCTCTCCCAAATCAGGTATGTACATGATGTTGAGATAATCAGCAAACACCAGGTTTCCACTTGCATAAGCGAATATGCCGAGCAGTACTCCTATAATCGCTGATGTCCCTGTAGCCAGTCCATCCAATCCATCCGTAAGGTTGGAACCGTTTGATACAGCCGTGATAATAAAAATCACAACCAGTATATAGAGAATCCATGTATAATTTCTCCACGAAGCTGGCAGCAACTTGGAATAATTGAATTCATGATTCTTTACAAATGGAATAGTTGTCAATGGTGTTTTTGTTTCAGTGAAATATTTTGTTTTACCACTTACTTCTCTCGAAAAAACTGACTTATCTGTAGGCGGTACTTTACCTACATATTCTCTCCAAATTTTTACTTCACTGTTGAAGTAAAGAGTAGCTCCGACTGTAATTCCTAATCCAACCTGTCCTAGAATTTTAAACCAACCCGCCAATCCGTCATTACTTCCCTTTTTATACTGTTCTCCTTTTTGCTGTGCTACTCTTTTACCTCGCAGCTTTAAATAATCATCTATAAAACCAATGATGCCCAGCCACAC
>JAJAZO010000008.1 GCA_026785745.1 Chitinophagaceae bacterium
GCGGTCGCTGTATTTCTGCATGGCTCTTTCGAAGGCCCGCATCAATTTGAACAAAGTGATATTTTGTATTTCTGTGCCCTCACTGTCTTCCTCTCCAATCTGTGATAATTCTTTCTGAATATTTCCTCTCTTTACCATCAGCATCCGCAAGGCTTCCATCTCAGCCATTTGTGCAGAAACTTCTTTGAATCGTTTGTACTCCAGAATTTTATTGATCAATTCCTGGCGGGGATCAATTTCATTGCCTTGTGCATCCAGCTCTTTTCTTGGCAGCAGCATTTTGGCCTTTACCCGCATTAATGTAGAAATGAACAGGATGAACTCGCTGCTCAATTCAATATTGAGTTCTTCACTTTTGTGAATGTATTCAAGAAAGTCGTTAATAATACCGGTGATAGGAATATTATAAATATCCAGTTCATCTCTTTCAATAAAGAAAAGAAGCAGGTCAAAAGGACCTTCAAACTGGGGCAATTTTATCTGGTACGATATATTATTCACTGAAACGATTGATAAGAAAAAAATAAAGTCCTGTTATTGAAACAGGACTTTACAAAAGTAAGGGAAACGAAATGATGGAAAATACTCCCGTTTTCCCCAAATTATTTCTTCAAAGCATCCCTGATCTCACGGAGCAGGATGATATCTTCGGCAGTAGCAGCCTGAGCCGGGGCTTCTTCTTTCTTTTTGTTAGCCTTGTTTACCGCTTTTACTACCAGGAACAAAGCAAAAGCAATAAGCAGGAACATTATTATCGACTGTATAAATTTTCCGTAGGGAAAAATAGTGCCGTTGACAGAACAACTGAGATAAGAGAAATCGGGTTTACCAACTACCATGCTCACAATAGGCATGATGATGCCATCTACCAACCCTTCAATTACTTTACCAAAGGCACTTCCGATAATTACTGCTACCGCCAGGTCAACTATGTTGCCTCTCATAGCAAACTCTTTAAATTCTTTAAACATTTCCATAAAACTGACTTTAGTGTACTAATAATAAAAGTGAAAATAATGGTTTTGCCAGCTATGCTGTTTTTTTTCGATGAACCGGCATTTTGTATCTGTCAACGCATCATTTCTTCATGCCGGGAAATTGCATATCAAGGCTTTTAAGCAAAGCATGTAATTGCGACGCAATAATATTTTCCTTGTACCAATTCTGGTCAGCAGGCACTATTATCCATGCCGGGTTATTACAGTTATTAAAACAATCCTCATACATCTGCATATAAATATCCCAGAGCCTGGCTTCTTCAAAATCTTTTTCGTTGTACTTCCACATTTTGGCCGGGTCCTTCATTCTTTCATTCAGTCGTCCCTGCTGCTCTTCCGGCGAAATATGCAGGTAAAATTTCAGGATATGTGTATGATTATGTTCCTGCAGCAATTTTTCAAAATCATTAATAGCATTCATTCTTTTGGTAGCGGTTTCATCATCACACCATTTATGTACTCTTGTAACAAGTATATCCTCATAATGCGACCGGTTGAACACCTGTATCATTCCTTTTGCCGGGGCATGCTGATGTATGCGCCATAAAAAATCATGTGATAGTTCTTCGGCTGTGGGTGCTTTGTATGACTGCACCGTTACTCCCTGGGGATTCATATTGCCGAGCACATTTCTTATCACTCCATCTTTTCCGCTGCCATCCATTCCCTGTATCACCACCAGTACAGAATGCTTGCTTTCAGCAAACAAAAGATTTTGCAATTCATCCAGCTCTTCCAATATTAATGCTGTCTTCTTTTTGGTTTCTGCTTTGTCGAGGTCCTTAGGTGCCCTGGCAGAAATTTCGCTTAATTTAATCTGGCTCATAAATTATTAATTAAAAGAATGATGACGCAATATACTACTTCAACCAATCTGGCAAATTGGCAATAAAAAAAAGGATTGTCTGATCTCATTTTAAGAACTTTGCCCCTCTTTATGAGTAATAAGTTTATTAGCTGGGCTATTTTCATCATTCTTTGTATCATCTGGGGTAGTTCTTTTAAACTGATGCATGACAGTCAGCAAGGCTTATCAGCAGCCCAGATAGCAGGACTCCGTATTTTTTCTGCCGGGTTAGTGTTTGTTCCGTTTGCTTTTTTTCATTTTTCAAAAATTCCGAAAAACAAACTGGGCCTGGTTATTCTCAGTGCTGTATTTGGAAATTTGCTGCCGGCTTTTCTCTTTGCAGAAGCCATTACCAAACTTGACAGTTCACTGGCAGGCATACTTAATTCTCTTACGCCGATTTGTGTGGTGGTAATTGGCATTTTCTTTTTTAAGGATACAATCAAAAAACAAAAAATTGCCGGGGTGTTGACAGGTTTCCTGGGATTAGTATTGCTTACTGTTTTGCCGCTGCTATTAGAAAAAAAGGGGATGAGCTTTAATAACCTTAGCTATACGTTGCTGATTGTGCTGGCCACTTTTCTATATGGTATCAATGTAAATATAGTAGGCCATTATTTAAAAGGGATAAATCCAATTCATAATGCTACCGTTTCGCTGGCTTTTATGACCATTCCAGCCGGCATCGTTCTCTGGCAACAGGGGTTACATCAAATTAATTTTAATGATGTAACTGTCCAAAATTCTGTTTGGACTTCCATAGCTCTTGGTATTGGAGGAAGTGCTATTGCAACTGCATTATTTTACATCCTGGTGCAAAGAGCCGGAATTTTATTTGCCTCCCTGGTTACTTACGGCATTCCCTTCATTGCTTTGTTTTGGGGATTTATTGACGGAGAAAAAATAACCTGGGTTAAACCACTTTGTCTGGCTATTATACTGCTCGGAGTTTATCTTGCCAACAGGCCCGATAAAAAAGAAAGCAACACCGTTTGATGTTGCTCTTCAGAAAATAGTTTACGGATCCTATACAGACATAATCTCTTTTTCTTTTGATGCCAGGTGTTTTTCAACAGCAGCCGTGTACTTGTCAGTTACTTGCTGCACTTCGGCTTCCGCATCTTTTGCCGCATCTTCACTTAATCCGTTTTTTTCCATTTTTTTAATATGCTCGATAGCATCTCTCCGGATAGAACGGATAGACACTTTTGAATGTTCTCCTTCGCCCTGGCATCTTTTTACCATCTCTTTTCTTCTTTCCTCTGTTAGGGGAGGCAGGAACAAACGGATAAAACTGCCATCGTTCTGTGGATTAATGCCAATATTGGCAGCAATGATGGCTCTTTCAATAGGCTGGAGCATATTCTTTTCCCAAGGTTGAATACTGAGTGTGCGGGCATCCATAGCACTTATGTTTGCCACCTGATTTATAGGCATAGTGGAGCCATAATAATCTACCTGTATGCCATCCAGCATCTGGGGATTAGCTTTTCCAGCTCTAATTTTGACCAATTCAGCTTCCAGGTGATTGATTGCTTTACTCATGTGGTCATCGGCCACTGCAATAATTGATTGAATCTCTTCTGACATAATATTTTTTTTATTTCAAACCAAACCACGGCAGTTCCCGGTTAATTGAACGGTAAATCTACTGAAACACCTCTATTCAAAAAAAATGCCCCGATTATTACCGGGGCTATTAACAAGTTGCAAGGAGATTAATTTTTTTGAGCGGCCTGTGCCTCTTTTGTCAATTTTACCACTTTGGAAGTGGTTTTTAACTCTGTCGCTCCATCCATCCGTTTGGCAATAACCATAGTACGGCGGCGGCGGTAATAATATAAGAACCCAAGTCCCGAAAAAGCAAGGGTCAGCATAATTGACAACATTAAAGTTGTACCAAGGAATCTTCCAAACCATGCCAGCAATATAAATCCAACATTAATACCTACACAAGTAAGCGAAACAGCTGCATGGCCCAATCCCCTGTCTAATAATAAATGGTGGACATGGTTACGGTCAGGCGTAAAAGGTGATGTGCCGTTTAAAATACGGATACTGAATACCCGCAGCGTATCAAGCAAAGGCACAATAAGTACAGAAAACCCGATAGCAACAGATGCAGTAATCGGTATGGCAACAGTGGGCTCATGTGCCACATTAATAAACTTGATAACAAGAATGGCATTAACAAGTCCGATCATCAACGAACCCGAATCACCCATAAATATTTTAGCAGGGTGATGATTAAATATCATAAAAGCTACAAGACTACCTGCCATCGCAAATGATAGCAAGGCATAAGCCTGCATATTGACTGCGAAAAAGTAAGAACCAAAAACCAGCATGCTGAGGATACCCAGACTGGCAGCAAGGCCATCTACCCCATCAATCAGGTTAAATGAATTTATAACGACAATAATAGTAAGATAAGATAAGGCAAGACCAACCCCTTCAGATACCTGCTCAATTCCAAACAGGCCATACATGCTGTCTAACCGGATGCCGCCCAGATGAATCAGAATAGAAGCTGCAATTATCTGCCCGATAAACTTCTTGGTAGCTGATAAAATCATCAGGTCATCTTTAAGACCCAAAAAGAAAATGACTATCGCCGCCGCAAAAAAGTATTGAAATTCATAATTGAACTGTCCCTGGATGGACAAAAGGGAAGCTAAAATAAAACCCCCGAAAATACCAACGCCGCCTAAAGAAGCCACCAAACGGGTATGAACTTTACGTTCATCCGGAATATCATACAGTTTTTTCTTCTCAGCTATTTGCAATACCACCGGAATAGCCAGAAAGGTGATGATAAATGAAACGGAAGCAGTTAATAAAACGTCAAGCATCTAAGCAGCTTTTAAGATGGTACAAAAATAGGCGTTAGCCCCATTAGTTTTCTTTTTATTCTATATATAATTTAGGGTATAGTACATTAATTTTCAGTAAACCACAGGATGAGTTGGATTTGTTTCCAGATTGATTAATCCGGAAAGGTTTTGTATTCAAAAAGATTGCACTTTTGCAGCGAAACCCTTATTTAGGCTGACAAGATACAAAAAGTTTAAAAAGAACCCATTTTTTATGGCAGAACTAACCGTAATAGCTTCACAAGTACGACGTGACATAGTAAGAATGGTGCATGGTGCCAGCAGTGGCCACCCCGGTGGTTCATTAGGTTGTGCCGATTTTTTAACGGCGTTATACTTTAAAATAATGAAGCATGACCCTGCATTTGACATGGATGCCAGGGGTGAAGACGTATTTTTCCTATCCAATGGCCATATATCACCACTGTTTTATTCAGTATTGGCCCGTTCCGGCTATTTTGATATAAAAGAACTGGCGACTTTTCGTAAAATAAATTCCAGGTTACAAGGACATCCTGCCACTCATGAACATTTGCCTGGTGTTCGTATTGCTTCCGGCTCTTTGGGGCAGGGAATGAGTGTAGCTCTTGGCGCAGCCTTAGCTAAAAAATTAAACGGAGAAAAAAACCTTGTTTTTTCCCTTCATGGCGATGGCGAACTGGATGAAGGACAAATTTGGGAAGCCTTAATGTTTGCAGCGCATCATAAAGTGGATAATCTTATTTCTACTATTGACTGGAACGGCCAGCAAATTGACGGCCCTACCGATAAAGTGATGAACCTGGGAAATATCCGTCAAAAATTTGAAGCTTTTGGCTGGACCACCCTTGAAATGAATGGCAATGATATGGATGATGTGGTGGCAAGACTTGAAAAAGCAAAATCATTAACCGGGCTGGGCAAACCTATTGGAATAATGATGCACACTACTATGGGAAAAGGGGTTGACTTTATGGAAGGAACTCATGAATGGCATGGTATAGCCCCAAATGATGAGCAATTGGCTAAAGCATTGGCGCAGTTGCCAGAAACTATGGGTGACTATTAACCCCCTGTACCCTAAAGGGGTTTTATTCACTTCTCAAAGAAAATTCCTGTGCTGCCGCCTTTTTGGATGGCAGCCAGGAAGCAATTAGTGCAATGACAAAAACGGTTGCGCCTACCAGCAGAAAATCCATCAATCGAAGTTTGACCGGGAAGTAGTCAATTAAGAACGAGCCGCCTGCTAATGGTATTAAATGAAATTGCATTTGCAGCCACGCAATGAGTAGTGCTAGCAACATTCCTATACCGCCGCCGAGCAAAGCCAGCAACATTCCCTCACACAAAAAAATACGTTGGATAAATTTTTTATTGCCGCCAAGTGCATGAAGAACACTGATGTCTTTTTGTTTTTCCAATACCAGCATCGTTAATGCGCCAATCATATTAAAAGCAGCAACTACCAATATCAGGCAGAGTACTCCATAAATAACCCATCTTTCCATATTCATCACCGCATATAAGCTCCTGTTCTGTTCGTACTTGTTCTGCACCAGGTATGCATCTCCAAATATTGGCTTTAGTGCTTTTTTTATTTCGTTCGTTGTTGCAGGGTCTTTTAATGCAATTTCTACAGCCGTATAGTCATTCTCCCCAAGCCTGAGTGATTTTTTTACAAACCCGATATTGGTAATACCATATTTATTATCAAAATCCTGTTGAATGCGAAACGCTGCTGAGGAACGGATAGTATCATTACTGATTCCATTCAGTTCATCAAACTGTTCCGTATCAGTTTTGCGGGGCAGGTGAATTTTTAAGGTAAAAATATTTCTGTCGGCCTGTATGCCTAATGCCCCCTCTACCCCTGCACCAAGTATCAGTTTCGGTACTTCCTCACTTCCCAAATCGTATTCGCCGTTTACCAGGTTATCTGCAACACCTGAAACATACCGGTAATTTTCATCTACTCCTTTTAAATAAATAACAGATTGATAATCGCCGTTT
This sequence comes from Chitinophagaceae bacterium, assembly GCA_026785745.1. GTDB lineage: Bacteria > Bacteroidota > Bacteroidia > Chitinophagales > Chitinophagaceae > JJ008. Next base: position 6,708 of record JAJAZO010000008.1, read on the forward strand.
TTCACCAATGCTTTTTCCTCCACCACCAGTGAATAATTTTTGATACCGCTAAGACCCTTAAGTTTTTGTAATTGTTCCGGGGTAATGGTGATTATTTTTCCTGAAGCAGGAGAAATCCTTAGATCTGTATAAAAAGAAGAATATAAGGATTTGACGAGTCCTTCAAAGCCATTGAAAACACTCAGCACCAAAATTAAAGCGGTAGTACCAATAATAATTGCCACAATACTTATCCATGCAATGATATTAATAACATTGGTGGATTTTTTTGCTTTAAAATATCGCCAGGCAAAAAGGAAATGCAAGTTTGAGGTTTGAAAATTAGATAATAGATAACAGTGAAAAGATAAACGTTGTGAGCCCCATAAGATAACCTTGCTCTTTGAAGAGCTATTAGTTTTTATCTATTCGCTTTTATCCTTTTTATCTTCTTCAATCTTTTTAAATAGTTCTTCCATTTTAAACACATGATCCAAGGTGTCATCCTGGTAAAACCTAAGCACCGGAATGCTGCGAAGCTGGTGCCGGACTTTGGCGGCTAATTCCTTTTTTATTTCATGGTGCCGGTCTGCAATTTTTCCTAAAGCTGCTTTTACATCCTTTACCTGGAAAAAACTCAGGTAAAACCTCGCCTCCAGCAGATCAGGTGTCACTTTTACTGATGAAATAGACAGCAATCCACCGTCAATCATGCTCAACCCCAGCCGCTGAAAAATGATATTCATCTCTTCGTTGAGCAGCCCGGCTATTTGTTTCTGTCGCTTACCTTCTTCCATAATAATGTCATTATTTGCTATCCGCCGTCGTCTCGTTTGAAACGAGGCGATGGCGGACACTGTAAAATTAGTTACTTTGCTGCTTTGCAGCAGAAGCATTTTCAATGAAGCAGTACTCCAGGATTTTTGACTACCTCAGGGCTTATAAAGGGAAGATTTTTATATACTTCCTGTTTACTTTATTAAGTATCCTTTTTTCGATTGTATCCATTGGCATGCTGATGCCCTTTTTGCAACTTATTTTTCTGGGGGGCAAAACCGGCATCACTACTTCCAGTAGTAATGCCTTTATTCAATACGTTAATGACTTTTTGAATAATTCTGTTCAAACAAAAGGTAAAGCAACCACCTTGGGCATTATCTGCCTGCTGATGGTCAGTTTTATCATCTTAAAAAATATTTTTCTTTACCTCTCCTATTATATTCTTAACCCTCTTAAAAACAGGATAGTTAACCAGCTCCGGGAGGATTTATACGACAAAGTGCTGCGACTGCCTTTTGGTTTTTTTAATTAGAAAATAAAAGGCGACCTGATGAGCCGCATGACCAATGATGTAGGCGAAGTGGAAAGTTCAGTGGTTGGAACATTAGAAGGCTGGATAAGAGACCCTTTAACAATCATTGTTACCCTTACTGTATTATTTTTTATCAGTACACAACTCACCTTATTTATACTAATACTGATACCGGTGCTTGGATTAGTTATAGGCCGCATTACCCGGTCATTAAAAAAACATTCGCAGGAAGTTGCCCACAAATACGGCGAAACACTTTCTACTATTGACGAAACACTAAGCGGTCTGCGGGTAATAAAAGCATTCAACATTGAAAAACTTTTGCGCAGTAAATTTTTCAAAACCAATCAGGAATTACTTGCAGCAAAAAATAATATTTCCTACCGCAGAGATCTTGCGTCACCTCTTTCAGAAGTGCTGGGAGTAATTCTATTTACTGCTGTATTATATTATGGCGGAAGATTAGTATTGCAGAACCAATTGCTCGAAGCATCCGCTTTCCTCGGTTTCCTCGGCATTTTTTATAATATTATCAACCCGGCAAAATCTCTGTCCACTTCTTTCAGCAATATGCGGAAAGGTGCTGCGGCTATTAACCGGATAGAAGAAATATTAAAAACACCGATTACGGTGGATGACAACCCCAACGGAAAACAACTGCATGATTTTACGGCTACAATAGAATTTCGTAATGTGAGATTTGCGTATGATGATGCAGTGATTCTCGATAATATTAATTTTTCAGTTGCCAAAGGAAAAACAATTGCCCTTGTTGGTTCATCCGGGGCTGGCAAATCTACATTGGCTGACCTAATACCAAGATTTCATGATGTAACAGGTGGTGAAGTATTAATTGACGGAGTAAACATTAAAGATTATTCCTTGCATTCTGTTCGCAGCCTGATGAGTATTGTGACACAGGAACCAATACTGTTTAATGATACCATTGCCAATAATATTGCATTAGGTTTTCAAGGTGCCACCGATGAGCAAATAATTGAAGCAGCAAAAATTGCCAATGCCCATGATTTTATTATTAAAAAAGATGGCGGATATAAAAGTAATATCGGTGACCGGGGCAGCAAACTCAGTGGTGGCGAAAGACAACGATTAACTATTGCAAGGGCGGTACTGAAAAATCCACCGATACTTATTTTAGATGAAGCCACCTCTTCTCTTGATACCGAAAGTGAACGATTGGTACAAGATGCTATCAATAATATGATGCAGAACAGAACCAGTATTGTTATTGCGCATCGCCTCTCCACCATACGTCATGCCGATGAAATAATCGTACTGCAAAAAGGAAAGATTGTTGAAAGGGGAAATCATGATGAATTATTAGCTCAGAATGGTTTTTACAGAAAACTGGTGGAGATGCAGGAGGTGAGGTAAGCCATTTTGTGATACTTTTCTTTTAAACAACTATTGTAAAATTTTCGGATTTTATATTTTATCCTGAAGGATCACAGCTTCATCAATAGCGGAAGCAGGAACCAGCAGAATAAAGTAATGAGAATAACAGCTACTATATTCATTACAAACCCCGCCTTTGTCATTTGTCGTAATTTGATATGACCGCTGGCAAACACTATGGCATTGGGCGGTGTTCCCATCGGCATCATACCTGCACAGCTGGCAGCCAATGTCATCGGTATACCAAGCAAGAGTGGGTTCATTCCTATTGCATCTGCCAAAGATGAAACCACCGGAGCAAACACAATTACCTGCGCCACATTACTCATTACCTCGCTGATGAAAAGCGAAACAGTAACAATTACAAATACAAGTAAGAAACCATTTCCTGAAAACTGTGCAAGCCATCCACCCAATTGCTGCATTAATCCTGCTTTTTCCAATGCACCTGCCAGGCAAATACCTCCTCCAAATAGTAACAAAATACCCCAGGCCATTTTACTGGTATCGCCCCATTCCAATAAAGCGTCATTGTTTTCATCCTTACTTCCCGATGGGCAAATAAACAATGCTACGGCACACATTACAGCAATAATAGTATCATCAAGTTTAAATAAATTCTGCGCATCATTGATAATACCTCTCGTTATCCATAATAAAGCTGTGGCGATAAAAATTACCATTACCCTTTTTTCAGCAACAGATAAAGAGCCTAACTGTTGAATCTCATTTCGTATCAGCTGCTTTGTACCATCATCAGATTTTATCCGGTTAGGAAAAAGCCATTTTACCATTACCAAATATAAAGCCGCTAACAGCAAAATAGCCAGCGGTGTACAGATAAGCATCCAGTTTACAAAGTCCACATCATAATTATATTTTTTCTGGATATAGCCAACATAAGCCACATTGGGTGGTGTGCCGATAATAGTAGCAATGCCACCGATGTTGGAAGCATAAGCGACAGCCAGCATAATAGTGAGTGAAAAGTTTTTGATATTTCCCTCGCCCCTGTTGTTTTCTTTCATCACATGTATTACCGATAGAGCAATAGGAAACATCATCATGGTAGTGGCGGTATTGCTAAGCCACATACTTAACAATCCTGATGCCAGAATAAAACCGAGCACTATTCTGTCGCCGCTTGTTCCGGTAATCCTAACGATATTCAGGGCAATACGTTTGTGCAAATTCCATTTTTCTATTGCGAGCCCCAGCATAAAACCACCCATGAATAAAAAAATGATGGGATTGGCATATGGAGCCGCCGTTTCTTCTAATTTGGAAATCTTGAGTAATGGGAAAAGAATCAATGGCAACAATGCCACCACTGGCATCGGCAATGCTTCTGTAACCCACCAGGTAATCATCAATCCTGCGATGGCCAATACTTTAGCAGCGGCTGGTGACACTCCGAATGGATTAACAAAATACAAAAGCAGCGAAACAGCTATTCCCGCCAGCAGCGAAATGAATTTAAGTTGTTGTTTTGTCAAGCAGTCAGATTTGACCTGAAAATACGACCTATTTTGGTTTCCCGCTTACAAAAGGATTTCCTTTTACATAAAACCGGTAAGGCAGTAAAGCATCATTGCCTGCATAATCAACTCCTATCCGGGGTGAAACGGCTATCTGCTTTTTAGGGAAAACAAATCCATCGTCGGCAATAAACAGTTCTTTACTTCCCAATGAAGTACCACTATGGAAAGTAAAGATGCCTAATGCTTTTGATAAATTGCCGGGGCCTCTTGTCAATGTATTATCCAACCGATAGCTATCGGGTTTTGTTTTACCAACCCGTTGAAGCATTTCATCAATCCCTAATACCGGCTCCAAAGCCCGGATAAGAATAGCATGAGGCGTTTCTTTATTATTAGTAATTACATTAAACAAATGATGAATGCCGTAACATAAATAAACATAGGCCACTCCCCCATTGGCATACATAATTTCATTGCGATTCGTTCTTCTGCCTCCAAAAGCATGAGAGGCTTTATCAATAATACCATTGTAGGCTTCCACTTCTACAATGCGGCCGGATGTAATAATTCCATTAAAACGGCTTACCAAAACTTTCCCCAATAGCTCTTTTGCCACCTGACATACATTATTCCTTTTGTAAAAACTACCTGGTAACTTCTGCATATAAAAAGTACTTATGAATTATGTAACTGTAAAAACTATTATCTGTCATCTATTCTCTATCGTCTGCCCCTTTCGCTATATTTACCCCTCAAATTAAGGCTTTGCTCAAAGAAATTGTCATAGCTGTCCAGTCATGGGGAGAAGCACATCGCTTTATTCAACAACACCGTTTGTTCAAATGGATAATTATTCCCGGCATTATCTATACCATGCTGTTTATTCTTGGCATGATGGTTTTCTGGCAATCATCAGATGGGGTGGTTTCCTGGATAAGCCGGCAGTTAAGCATTGAAACATGGCTACAGAAAGAAAGAAGTGAATGGCTGAGTTTTTTATTTGTGATGACAGGTATGATGCTGCGGCTGGTATTGGTGTTATTTTATTTTTCGCTATTTAAATATCTTATACTTATCATCGGCTCTCCGGTGTTTGCCTACCTGAGTGAAAAAACAGAGGCCATCATTGAAGGGAAAGAACATTTGTTTAACTGGCCTGATCTTAAAAAAGATTGTATCCGTAACATCAAACTGTCGCTGCGAAATGCCGGCTGGCAATCTGTTTATCTTTTTTCATTGATACTTTTATCACTTATACCGGTAGTCGGCTGGATTACTCCCATTATCGCCCTGCTGATGGAATGTTATTATTTCGGCTTCTCGATGCTTGACTACAGTTTTGCTAGAATAAATTTTACCCCTGCCCAAAGTGTCGCCTTTACCGGGAGGCACAAAGGCCTGGCTATCGGCAACGGGTTATTGTTTTATATGATGCATATTGCTATTGTACTGGCTCCTGCCTACGCAGTGATTGCCGCCACACTTAGTGTACATAAAGTAAAAAACAGTTAACTATAATGGCAACTGTTTATCTTATACCATCTCTATTGGCCGAAGAAGGTTTAGATGCCATTCCATCCTACGTTATTGATGCGATAAAAAACTGCCAGGTATTTTTTGCAGAAAATGAAAGAACTACCCGTCGCTATTTCAAACAGGTCTGGAGGGCCTGCCTGCCGGGGCAGGAAATTGTAATTGATAATTATGAATGGCATGTCATATCCGATAATTCTTCTGAAATATTCAAACAAAAAATAAAAGAAGAAAAAAATATTGGCATCATCAGCGAAGCCGGCTGCCCCGGTGTGGCCGACCCCGGACAAACATTAATTGCTATAGCCCAGGAAATGAATGTGGAAGTAAAACCATTGGTCGGGCCTAACTCTATTCTACTTGCATTGATGGCCAGCGGTATGAATGGCCAGCAGTTTCAATTTATTGGTTATTTACCAATAGACAATCCCCAACGAATAAAAACCATTAAAGACCTGGAAGCAGAATCAATAAAGAAAAAATGCACTCAGATCTTTATCGAAACACCGTACAGAAATAATCAGCTTATAGAAGCATTACTAAAGAATTGCAACTATTCAACAAAACTCTGTATAGCCGTCGACATTACTGGTAAAGATGAATGGATAAAAACAAAACCCATTGCAGAGTGGCAAAAACAAAAACCAGACATTCATAAACGACCGGCTATCTTCTTATTACTTGCAGGATAATTTCTGTTACTCCTTCATTGAAATAATACTGTCCACTATGTATTTGGTGTTTCCCCTCCATGGAATCGCCCCGTGATATTCCCGATAGTGGAGATCAAATTTTTTCCCGCTGTTCGCAGATAATATGTCGTAAATTTTTTTGCTTTTGACAGAGAATTCAAACTCGTAAGACTGAATGGTACCTGCCGTCTTGCTGCGGTATCCTTCCTGTATCAGTTTTCCTTCATAGGTTTTAAAAATATTTCCTTTTTTAACTGCATAGTTCAACTGGCCGCTTTTTACCCCGTCGCCAAAAACAAAAAAGAATCTGAAATAGATGAGTGCAATTAAACCCAGCAACAGCAATACCATTAATATCCTGGCAAATTTTTTGAGCCTGGATACTTTCTTTTTCCGGGGTTGTTGTTCTAACGGCTGTTCGGATAGTGGCAGATTTTCAGTTTCCATACAAGATATTTTATAACAAAAATTTTATGAAAAAAAACGAATTATTATTATACATTTGTTCTCAATTTACAACTTGTTTGTAAACATGACGAACATTCTGACACATACTAAACAACTGGCCTTTCATGCGCCAATCACCAGCGGAGTTTATTCCGTAGGGTTTGATGTATTTACTTTCTCCCGCCCCCGACGTAATCCTGTATGCTGACAGGACGAACCCTTCACCATGGTCCCTGTCAGTGAAATTATCCCCGCAAATAGTTTTTTGGATTGGTAACCCTTTATTACAATTTATTAAAAGTGGACAATCAAAATATAATTATCAGGGTAGCAACCGCAGCTGATAAAATTTATTCAAAAACCATTACCGATGAAATGGAAGCCTCTGCATTTGCAAGAGGTACCGGCATAGCCAAACGCAGCCCTGAATACATAGAACAGAAGATTGAGGAAGGCAAAGCAGTAATTGCCATCACTGACCAGAATGAATGGGTTGGGTTTTGCTATATCGAAACATGGAGCCATGGTGAATATGTAGCCAATAGCGGATTAATAGTGGCCCCCGCCTACAGAAAAAGTGGTGTAGCAAAAACCATTAAGAAAAAAATATTCAACCTCTCCCGGCAATTGTATCCGGAGTCTAAAATATTTGGATTAACGACCGGGCTGGCAGTAATGAAAATTAACTCTGACCTCGGTTATGAGCCTGTTACTTATTCGGAGTTAACACAAGACGAATCTTTCTGGGCTGGTTGCAAAAGCTGTGTAAACTATGATATACTGATGAGTAAAGAAAGAAAGAACTGTATGTGTACAGCTATGCTTTACGATCCGAAAGACCACTATGAACCCGAAGAAACCAAAGAGTTTTTTAAAGAAAATGTATCTGGCTTTGAAAGGTTATTGCGTTTTAAACAATGGAAGTTGTTGAAACCTTTTATGAAGAAGGATAAAGACAACAACGGTGGTGCCAGCAAGCCCAAATCATTATTACATCACTTGTTTCATTAATAAGCCCCTATCCCCTAAAGGGGAATAAAAAATTCATTAAAGAATAAACCATACCATAAAATGAATAGCTCTCAATCAAAAGGAAATAGAAACTCTACGCCAGCCGGCGGAGAAGGGGGCAAAGTTGTTTTAGGATTCAGTGGTGGATTAGATACTTCCTATTGTGTAAAATACCTGACAGAGGAAAAAGGATACGAGGTGCATAGCATCATTGTAAATACCGGCGGCTTTAGTGATGAAGAATTAAAACAGATAGAAACGCATCCATATAAGCTGGGAGTAAAGTCGCACAAGACGGTGAATGCTGTAAAAAGCTATTACGACAGCATCATCAGGTATTTGATTTTTGGAAATGTGCTCAAAAATAATACTTATCCGCTTTCTGTTTCTGCAGAACGATTAAGCCAGGCACTGCATATTGCTGAACATACACAAGAGCTGAAAGCAGATGCTGTAGCACATGGTAGTACTGGTGCCGGTAACGACCAGGTACGTTTCGATATGATTTTTCATATTATGATTCCCGGTGTTGAAATCATTACACCAATAAGAGATTTAAAATTGAGCCGTGAAGAAGAGATTGCTTACCTGAAAGCAAAAAAAGTGGATATGAATTTTGAAAAATCCATGTATTCTATCAATAAAGGATTATGGGGAACCAGTGTAGGTGGTAAAGAAACACTTTCTTCAAAAGGTATGCTGCCGGAAGATGCGTGGCCAACACAGGTAACAAAAACAGGCAGTGAAGAAGTAAAACTGCATTTTGAAAAAGGAGAGCTGAAAAAAGTCAATGACAAAAAATTTGGTCATCCTTCGGA
>JAJAZO010000009.1 GCA_026785745.1 Chitinophagaceae bacterium
GAAGAGATGATGGGTCGCCAAAATTATGATTTTAAAGATGAGGAAGGAAGGAACAAGGCAATGCAGGATATTGAAAGAAGGAAAGAAGGTGATACTGAAACTCAGACTTCTAAGTTTATTACAAAAAATGGAACACCGCTGTGGACAAGTGTATCAACTAACCCGATTCAAGATGATGAAGGTAAATATGTAGGTGCCTTAGGTATGTTTACAGACATTACGGAAAGGAGAAAAGCAGACAGGGCATTGGTAGTGGCACAAAAGAAATTTCAGGCAATTTTTGATAATACTGCAGACGGAATTTATCAAAGTACGGTAGATGGCAAATTCATCATTGCCAATCCTTCTATGGCGATAATTTTTGGTTATGATTCTCCAGACGACCTTATTCAGTCGGTTACAAATATTGGAACGCAAATTTATGCCGACCCGGAGCAACGAAATAAAATGTCGGAAATTATTTTGAAGCAGGGCCATGTAGAAGATTTTGAGTTACAGGTACTCACAAAAACTAAAGATATTATTTGGGTTAGTGCAAATATCCGTATGGTTAAAGATGAGACAGGAGCTATTAGTTATTTTGAAGGAACACTGGAAGACATTACCGACAGAAAGAAAGGAGAAGAGCAATTGCTCAACATGTCTAACAGGTTGCAGTTGGCTATTGATGCCACCAGTATCGGTATTTGGGATTGGGACATTGCTAATAATAATACCGTCTGGGACAAAGAAATGTACCATATCTACAATGTAGATGTTAACGACCCAAGAACCATATCCGAAGCATGGGAAGCCACTGTTCATCCCGACGATTTAGAAAGAGTAAGTGGAGAGTTGCAGGCGGCAATAAACGGTGAAAAAGAATATGATACAGAGTTTAGGATTATCTGGAAAGACAAAACAATCCATCATGTTAAAGGAAATGCATTGGTTCAGCGAAACCAGGCAGGGGAAGCAGTAAGGATGATAGGTACCAATGCTGACATCACAGAACGAAAAGAAGCTGAAGAGGAAATATTACAACTAAATCAGAACCTGGATCAGTTTGCCAACATCACTGCTCATGATTTGCAGGAGCCTATACGTATGGTAAGCGGTTTTTTAGGATTGCTCGAAAAGAAATATACCGATGTGCTTGATGAGCAGGGAAAGTCTTATGTATTCAGGGCTAAAGATGGTGCAGACAGGATGAGCATTTTGATAAAGGACCTGCTTGAGTTTTCCCGTTCGGGTAATAAGGCTGCAAAAAAGGAATCAGTAGATCTTCTTACTGTAATGGACCTGGTAAATAAAGATTTAACTATTGTGGTAGCAGATACAAAAGCTATTCTTAATATACCAGAATCATTACCCATAGTAACGGGTACGCAAAGTGCATTGTATCGTTTATTCCTTAACCTTATCAGCAATGGTATTAAGTTCAGGAAAAAGGATGCCGTACCAGAAATTGCACTTACGGTAAACGAGTTGCAGGATTATTGGGAATTTAAATTACAGGATAACGGGATTGGTGTTGCAGAAAAAGATCAGCCAAAATTATTCCAGGCATTTCAACGGCTGCACCGCCGGGATGAATATCCTGGAACAGGACTGGGCCTTGTAACCTGTAAGAAAATTGTGGAAACACATGGAGGAAAAATATGGATGACATCCGAAGCAGGAAAAGGCACAGCATTTCATTTCACCATTAATAAAACACAATTGGTTTAATAAAGGAAGATGATAATCATGCAAGACACAACACAAATAAATAAAAACACTTTAAACCTGCTGCAGGAATTGGGAAGTGAAAACAGGGAAGTAGAATTATTAGAGGCTAAGCTGGCAGAGGTGACAAAAGAAATGAACCAGTTTACCTATATCGTTTCGCATGATTTGCAGGCACCATTGCGGATGGTGACCGGCTTTCTGGAAATGCTGGAAAAAAAGCATGGGGATAAGCTGGACGAATCTGCCAAACAGTATATCAATTTTGCAGTAAAAGGAGCAGCAAAAATGAAAAAATTAGTATTTGACCTCCTTGAGTATTCCAGGTTGAGTACCATTGTTAAAGAATATACCGAAACAGACCTCAATGAAATAATGCTGGAAACAAAAACAAAATTTCAGTCAGTAATTGAAGAAACGGGTGCTGTTATTACTACCAGCCAATTACCTGTAATAATGGCTGACAGGGCGCAGATGGTTCAGTTGTTTGATCATCTTATTGGCAATGCTCTAAAGTTCCGGAATACAGAAGAGACTTTAATAAGCATAGCAGTATGCAGTGAGAATGGGGTTACTTCCATTGCCATAAAAGATAATGGGGTAGGCTTTGATATGTCTTTTGCAGAGAAAATATTTATTGTTTTCCGCCGTTTGTATAGTGATGAATCAAAATACAGCGGTACCGGGATAGGTCTGGCTATGTGTAAAAAAATTACGGAACTGCATAAAGGTAATATCCGGGCAGAATCAGAAACAGGAAAGGGAAGTACATTCTATATTACGTTACCAGGAATATAAAAAGCATTTTTTGAACAATAAAAAATATCACTATGAACGAAGTACACATTTTGCTGGTTGAAGACAATGAAGGCGACATTATTCTTACTACAGAAGCCTTTAAGGATATGCAATTGGAGAATAAAATCTCAGTTGTTAGAGATGGAGAAGAAGCACTTTGCTTTCTCAGGAAACAAGACAGCTATTCAGATGCTGCAACACCACAGTTGATCCTCATGGATATAAACCTACCCGGTATGGATGGTAAGGAATTATTAGAGATGATTAAAAAAGATCCGGAGCTTAAAGAAATACCGGTGGTAATGCTCACAAGCTCCGCGGCCGATGAAGACATTAGTGAGTGCTATGATAAGCATGTTAACTGGTATATTACAAAACCCATTGATTTTGATAAATACACTAAAGTAATGCATGAAATAGAGGCGTTCTATGTGTCATTTGTTCCTTATCCTAAAAGCGGCAGGTAGTTATTTCTAAAGGGAAACACTTGTTTCCTTAGGGGAGAGCAATTAAAAGCAGAAGCTTTTATAAAAAATAGTTATTTCATATTTTTTTCTTTGTATTTTTCTAATTAATCTAAAAAGTACCTATGAGTGAAATTCAGATATTACTGGTTGAAGACAACGAAGGGGATATCCTCCTTACGCTGGAAGCCTTTAAAGAGATAAAAGTTAAGAATAACATAGCAGTTGTAAAAGATGGAGTAGAAGCTATTGATTTTTTAAAAAGGCAAGGTCAGTATGCAGACAGTATAGTTCCCCATTTAATTCTGCTGGATATTAATATGCCTAAACTGAGCGGTATAGAAGTGCTTGATTTTATAAAAAAGGATGAAAAGCTCAGAAAGATACCAGTAGTAATGCTTACAACTTCTTCTTCCGAATCAGATATTTCTGCCTGTTATGATAAATCGGCCAACTGCTTTATTACCAAACCGCTTGATTTTGGTAAATTTTTAAATGTTGTCGAGGCGATTGAATCATTCTGGTTTTCAATTGCACAGTTGCCCAAAGCTGTTTAAACACCTGATAATATAATTTTTACGATAGTTAGCAGTAATCAATTTTTTTGAATTGATTACTGCTCTTTTTAGTGCCATTTTATGTAGTATATAGCTAGCAACAAAAACTAAGAGTATTCACTTAAAATTTGCTTATAAATTGAAGGTTCAAAGCAATTGGGTAAAACTTTTGGCCAGCCTTAAGATTTTTTCCTTAACTTAATATAAGAAAAGCCTTACTAAACCAACATTATCCTGCCATCCATATGGACAAAATAACTATTCTGCTTGTTGATGATCATAAGTTAATCAGGGAGTCGTGGTCATTTATACTTAACAACGACCCCCGGTTTTCCGTAATTGGCCAAACCAGTAATGTAGATGAAGCTGTAGAAATTGCAAAGGAATTTAGGCCCGACATTGTATTAATGGACATTAATATGTCTCCGATAAATGGTTTCGAAGCCACAAAATTTATTCGAAAGTTTTCTCCGGGTTCAAAAATTATCGGTATTTCAATGCACTCTATGCCAGCCTATGCCCGCAAAATGCTGCAGCTAGGGGCAATGGGATATGTTACCAAAAATTCTTCTAAAGACGAACTGTTTACCGCTATTACAGAAGTAAGCAGCGGGAAAAAATATGTTTGTGAGGAAGTAAAAAATATCCTGGTCAACCAGGAACTGATTGAAGAAGGTGGTCAGCCGGATATGAATGTACTGTCCCGACGTGAGTTAGACGTTGTTCAGTTAATAAAGGAAGGGTTATCATCCAAGGAGATTGCTGTTCGCCTTGATATTTCATTGAAAACGGTAGAGGTACACCGGTACAATGTGCTAAAAAAACTTGGCCTTAAAAATACTGCGGCATTAGTAAACTTTACGAATGCGCAAGGGTTATAAACAGAACTGTTCGTATAGTTTTTCACTTTAACTCAGGCCTTATATGAGTCAACTTTACACCCGACGGAATATTATTGCCGGCCTCCTTATTTTACTTGCTTTTATTTCCTTTTTTGTATTCAACAGCTACCGTAATATCAGCAGGGTTATCAGGGAAAAAGAAAAAGTAGATGTCACCTTACAATCATTGAGAGCATTAGAAGATGTAATGGATGATATGCAGGATATTGAAACCGGTCAGCGGGGCTATGTCATTTCCGGGAATAAGGAATTTCTTACTCTTTACTATACTGCAGTCAAAAAACTTGCAGGCGATACACTTGAACTTAAAGCTCTTTTTACACTATACCCAAACCGGGAACCTGCATTCCGGCAATTGTTAAAATTAGTCAGAGAAAAAACAAAAATCACAGAAGCTTCGGTAAAAGTGATAGATGACTATAACCAGGATTCAGCATACAAAGCAATACAGTTCGAAAAGGGAAATAAAGTGATGGACAGTATCCGCACTTTGATTAATTCATTTGAAAATGAAGACAGGATAGTGCTTCAAAGCTCAATAAGTGGACGGGCAAAAGAAGCATGGGCCACCGCCAAATTATTTATAGGTCTCGCAGCAGTATTTGTTACAGGGTTAATTATTGTTTTTTGGCGGATTGGCCGTGGATTAAAATTAAGAGACAAATATGAGCTACAAATTTCTTATCTCGCCGGACTTACTGAAAAAACAAGTGATGCTATTTTTTCAACAGATTTAGAAGGGATAATAAGGAGTTGGAATAAAGGTGCTGAAGATATTTATGGGTACACTAAAGAAGAAGCAATAGGAAAATTTGCACCTGAAATTACCAAGAGTGGTAAAACGAAAGTAGCCGTGGACGAAATGCTTGCAAAAGTTCCACAACAAGGTTCGGATGATCTTGAAGTGCTCAATCATAACAAAAAAGGAGAAGAAATTTACTGCCTGGCTTCAGTTACAGCGTTAAAAAACGAAAAAGAGGAAGTAACAGGATATGTAACAATTCTCAGGGATATTAGTGAACGCAAAAACGCTGAGCAATTACTGGAAAAATTCAATAAAGAACTTACCGGACAGGTAGAAGAAAAGGCTGCATTAATAACAAATATCCTGGAGAGGGTTAGTGATGGGTTTTATTCATTAGATGAGAAATGGAATTTTACTTACATGAATAATATTGCCGGTGAAATAATGAACTGCAGACCGGAGGGCATAATTGGAAAAAATTTATGGAAGGAATATCCTGATGCAGTGTACACCAGCATTTACAAAACATTTATCAAAGCATTTGATAAGCAGCAATACCAGCAAGTGGAATTTTATTACCCTCCCTATGAAAAATGGTTTATGGTTCACATCGACCCTTCACCAAGTGGTATTTCTGTTTTCTTCCGGAACATTACAGAAATTAAAAAAGCAGAAGAAGAGATAAGGCATTCTAACGAACGGTTTGAAATGATCAGCCGTACCACCAACGATGCAATATGGGAGTGGAATTTGGAAACAGGTGAAATGCTGTGCAATGAAACATACCAGCAATTATATGGGTTAAAAATGACTGACCCTGTTCAGGATGAGAAGGAATGGGAGAACCGTATTCATCCGGATGACAGGGCCGAATTAATAAAAAAACAGGTAGATACACTGGCTTCCGATACAAATATATTTATAACAGAATACAGATTTAATACAGAAAAAGATGGCTATAGAAATATTTATGACCGTTCTTATATTGTAAGAAATGATGAGGGAAAGGCCGTTCGTATTTTAGGAAGTATGATGGATGTTACTGAAGGGAAAAAGGCTGAAGCGGCACTCCAGGAAAGCGAAGAAAAATACCGGTCTATGATAGAGCAGGCTTCAGACAGCATTTTTATAATGAACAACGAAGCAAGGTATGTTGACGTAAATCCTGCCTGCTGTTTAATGATTGGATATTCAAGAGATGAAATGATTAACATGCCAGCAACCAATCTTTTGCTGGAAGGCCATATACCCATAGTAAAATGGAAGAATAAAGAGCTCAAATCCGGTAAAACGGTTTACATGGAAAGAAAATTGAAGAGAAAGAATGGAGATATAATTGATGTGGAGGCCAGTTATAAAATGCTTTTGAACGGGCATGTTTTAGCTATAGCAAGAGATGTAACCGAAAAGAGAAAAGCAGAAGAAGCAATTCGGGCAAGTGAGGAAACAAGAAAACTGATAATGAACTCCGCTCTTGATGCTATTGTCTGTATAGACAAAACTGGGGCTATAATAGTTTGGACTCCACAGGCCGAAAGAATATTTGGATGGAAAGAAAGCGAAGCCATTGGTAAAAAACTTACAGAAACTATCATCCCCGAACAGTATAAGGAAAGTCATATAAAGGGGATGAAAAATTACCTGCAAACAGGTAAAGGGCCAGTACTCAACAGGCTTACTGAACTTAGGGCTATTAACAGACAAGGTAAAGAGTTTCCTATAGAGTTGTCTATCATCCCAATTCAACAGGGTGAATCAGAATTTTTCTGTGCTTTCATCCGTGATATTACAGAACGCAAAGAAGCCGCAGAAAAAATTGTAAAGGAAAAAGAACTTTCTGAAACGGCTATTAATAGCTTGCCCGGAATATTTTACATATTTGATGCTGATCGTAAGTTTTTAAAATGGAATAAAAATTTTGAAACTGTATCAGGCTATACTGCATCAGAGCTTGTTCAAATGCCTCCCGTTAATTTTTTTGCGGACGAAGATAAAGGTTTAGTAAAACGTACCGTTGAAGAAGTATTCCATAAAGGCTCAGCAGAACTGGAAGCCCGGCTATTGACCAAGACCGGGGATAAAATTCCTTATTTCTTTACCGGGCAAGCTATTAATTATGAAGGGAAACCTTGTATGCTCGGTACAGGTATAGATATTGCAGAATTAAGAAAGACACAGCAAACTTATTCAACATTGGTAAACACAGTTGATGGTATTGTATGGGAGGCGGATGCACAAACTTTTCATTTTAGTTTTGTAAGCCAGCAAGCTGAAAGGCTATTGGGATACCCGGTTGAAAGGTGGATAAATGAATCTTCTTTTTGGGCTGATCACATTCATCCGGAGGACAGGAGCTGGGCAGTGGGATATTGTTCAAGCTGTACTAAACAGAAAAAGGCGCATGAGTTTGAGTATCGCATGATTGCAGCAGATGGCAAAATCCACTGGTTGCGGGATATTGTCTCTGTCATTGTAGAGAACGATAAACCAGTTCTTCTCAGGGGTATAATGGTGGATATTACTGAGCAAAAAAAATCAGATGAAGAGATTGTAAAATCCAACGCAAGGTTCCAGATTGTTTCTAAAGCTACAAGTGATATCGTTTGGGATTGGGACCTGGTTAATGATGAAATCTGGTGGAATGATAATTATTACTCAAATCTTGGATATAAGAAAAACAAAGAGATAGTGCATATAGATGAATGGTTCAACAATATTCATCCTGATGAAGTGAAAAAAGTGAAAACCAAAGCAAAAAAAGCATTTGAAGGAAAAGATACAATCTGGCAGGATGCATATAGATTTTTGAAAGCAGACGGAAGCTATCTGAATTTCCTTGACCGGGGATTTATTATGCGGGATAAAGAAGGGAAAGCTATAAGAATGATTGGTTCAATGGTAGATATGACACCGGTTTATGAAGCGCAGAGAATAGTTGCAGAAAGTGAAAACAGGATGAGGACAATCATTAATTCTGAACCTCAGTGTATAAAGCTGCTTGATAAAAATGGACTATTGCAGGATATGAACCCTGCCGGCCTGGCGATGATTGAAGCTGATTCCCTTGAACAGGTAAAAGGCCATCCGCTATTAGATATTGTGGATGAAGAATACAGGAAAGACTTCCGTCAACTTACACATGATATATTCAAGGGCAAATCAGGTACTTTGCTCTTTAAAGTTACTGGCATGAAAGGTAC
>JAJAZO010000010.1 GCA_026785745.1 Chitinophagaceae bacterium
GTTATGGTTATAAGCTCTTTATTACTACCATTTGAGTCGGTAGTCTGTTGATATTGTGCAAGAATTGTTTTGTCCCAACTGCATCTTTGAAGCTCTATAAAAAACAGTTTACTGGTTTGGGTTGTAAATTGCTGCAGCGCCTGTGGTATTTCTACATCAAATATATAATCGGTGGCAATAAAGTCCGGGCTAATTAAAAAAATGACAATATCGGATAATTCGAGTTCCTTCTTTATTGAATCATCCCAACGGGTGCCGGGTTCTATCTTACGGTCGTGCCAGTAATCAATGTCTCCTATTCGCCGTAAAGGCTCCAGGTGTGTTACAAACCTTTTCATAAACTCCGTATTTTTTGAAGAATAGGAAATAAAAAGTTTTTTCATAGCAGCTTTGCGGTTGTCGCCACTTAGGAAATTTTTATAGTCGGCCACACGGATAATTTTTTTATCAAAAACAAATTGGGCAAGGGGTGCATGTTGTTCAATTTCAATAATAGGAATAAACAATTTACCATCAATACTTACTTCCTTACAGAAAGACCTGCCTTCCATGGCCGAGGTAATTGTGTTGCTGATGTCATTAAGTACCCTCATGTTAATGGTATTGAGATATTGAACATCAATTAAACGGGAATTTTCGTTACTGCTGATGTTAATTTTATAAAGTTCATTTTCTATTTTAATAACAAAGCCGTTTTTCCAGATATAATTCTGTGTACTGTCCTGAATGAGTTCCTTTTTAAAAGAATAAAATAATTCCTGTACAATATTCTTATGAATATAACCTGTAAAAGAAAAACGTATTACAGGCGGTTTAAAAACCTCCAGGAAAAGATTAAGGTCGTTGTTGGCGCTTTCGGGCAGCAATTGCGGAGCTATAAAACCATCGCCGGCCGGATGTGGCACCAATAACTTGAATTTTTCCATTATGCCTAATACATCCGGATTTTGTGTATCTGCTTCTTGCCGGTTTATCATGCCCGACCTTTTATATTCTATTTTTAAAACAGCATAAATTTCTTTGGTGAGCTTTTCCGGATACAGGCAAATTCTTTCGTTATCATAATAAATAATATAACCCCTGTTGGCCAAAAAACGGCAGAGGTCTTCTGCATTGGCATTATCAAACTTATATTTGTAGCGGGCATTACGTATTATTTTATTAAACAGTTTTACACAATCATTCAGCTTTATCACAAGCCCGTTTGCCTGCAGGTCTGCCAGTATTTTTTTATTGTCAACCGTATTGATGTTTTCGAAAAAATCTACAACCAATTTATAATAACCCGACCATCTTTTTTCATTCATGGTTCCAATAAGGTTATCCAGGCAGTCAAAAAGCGAACCAGTTCCGGTATTGATGATTGTTCCGGTAGAATCGTCTCTATATAACGAAATAGCCGACTGGCTGTGAATTAATTTTTTGAAAGACAGAATTGATGATGTATCAAGAAGCCAGCCTCCCTTTTTGTCTCTTTTGGTTTCCACTATTACCACCACAGGATCTACCGGGTTTTCTGCTTTGGGCATATTTGTATCAGTTACAATTTTTGCAGACGAAATTTTTACTTCATTTTCTTTCCGGTTAATAAAATAGTTGATAGCATCCATCCAATATGCCACAGGAAAAACAGCATTGGTTTCATCTTCCAGGCTGCCACTCTTCTGGCAAAACCTCTTTTCGGTTTTTAAACCAAATCGGTTCGAGTTTTTTTCCCAAAGCAATAAATAAATAGTATCGTTAGTAAAAAATAAATGGTGAGTATCGTGGTAATACTCCTGGCCACCAAAATCAAGAATACGCATTTTAACAGGCTTCGGTATCGCCTTACTTTTATACAGTACAAAACCGTTGGTCATGCCGTGTGTACTGGCATTATTTGCCGGCAGCGTTTTTCTATTGGTTCTTATATAATGAGCAATATGAGTTTTTCCTACATTGGCGTTACCAATCAGTATCAGTTTAATTTCATTGCTTTGGTAGGCTTCCAGCTCTTCGTCAAGTGCTTTTCTTTGCTGCATAAAATTACGCAGTATGGCATTTTTGCCCTGCTGAACAACTTCAAGCGGAGGATACTGCACCGGATTGTCTTTTACAAAAAAACCTTCCTCTGCCGGGTTAAAACTAAACTCAGCTTTTATAGGAATATCCTTTTCAATAAATGGTTTTAGCGAAAACAGATCTGTTATTTTATTGTTAGTTAAAACAGCCCGCCTTAACTTTTTAAAATTTTGCAATTCGGTAATGTCTTCAATATTATTATGAGATATGTATAATGTTTCCAGGTTATCAAGGTGGTCAATATTAGCCAGTTCAGAAATTTTATTTGATGAAAGACCAAGCATTTTTAATTGGATATTTTTTTCCAATCCTTCAATTGCCGATATATTATTACGGTAGAGATCAAGCCAATTCAGGTTAACCAGCATTTCCAGGCCTTCAATCTTTTCAATTTTATTATTGCCAAGCCTTAAATCCTGTAATGAAGATAAGTTGGTCAATCCCTCAATTTTGTTGATTTGATTACCTGCCAGGTTTAGTATGCATAATTGGTTAAGATTATTCAACCCTTCAATTTTGGCAATATTATTTGCCGATAAGTCAAGCTCAGTTAATTTAGTTAAAGAAGAAAGAGAAGGAATTGAATTTATGGTATTACGCTGCAGGTATAGATAAGTTGGGTTAAGGTTACAGATGGGAATCATGTCGGAAACGGTGTTATTATTCAGATCGATAAAATTTAACTTCGTAAGCTTTCCAAGTACATCAACATTGGTAATCCGGTTTGATGAAAGATAAATAGATTCAAGATTGGCAAGACTCTCCAGTGACGATATATCCTCTATCTGATTGTTAGTTAAAATTAGGGAATGCAGCCATGTCATTTCAACCAACCTTTGTGGAATTGTATTAAGACTATAGTTGCTTAAATTTAAGATGCCGGTTTGATCTTTGAATTCTTTGTCTATAATCAGCTCCCAGTCTTTTACAACGTCCTCAATAATTTTGGATAACTGTTCGTTTAACTCATAGTAAATTTTAATTCGTTCTTTTTCTTCAAAGCTTTCAATTGGCTTTGCGCTTTTAGGGATTAAAAGGAATTTTGATATTGGAGATGATTGCCAATTGCATTCTTTTATCAGTAACGGAAAAATTTTGCTGCTTCCATTTTTTTGTTGGCTTAAAGCAATTTCAATTTCCTTTGTTATGTAGTCACTCACAAGGGCGTCCGCACTCAGCAGAAAAAGAATAACATCAGCCTCCCTGATAAATTTACTCAGCACCTCGGACCAGGGTTCACCCGGGCTTATCCTTCCGTCATAATACAACTCAATACTGCCAGCCGATTCAAAAGCAATTAGATAGGGCAACAATTCATTCAGGTATTCAATATCTTTTGAAGAATAAGAGATAAAAACTTTTAGCGCTTTTTTATTCGATTTCACCATGATTTCTTTCTTTTATATAATTTAAACAACTGCCGGTAATTTATAAACAGGCTAAATTGCTACTGCCTGTAAACCCTGTTTGTAACATAGGGTTTTAAAAACATAAGATAAGGTAAAATTTGTTTAAATCAAATACCACAAATAGGGAACAGGCAGGATTAAGGGTGCATAAAAGACTATCAGGAACAAAAAAAACCCAACATTACTGTCGGGGTTCTTGTGGTGTGGGGCGGGATTGAACCGCCGACACAAGGATTTTCAGTCCTTTGCTCTACCAACTGAGCTACCGCACCATACTAAAATTTCGCTCATCAGCTCCAATCCCGATATCGTGCCTCATCGGGACCTTGAAAAACTAAAACTCCTTACGTCGTTTTGATTTTCTACGGCTGAGCTACCGCACCTCCTTGAATATCGAATATCAAACATGGAATGTTGAATTTCGAAATCGGGTTGCAAAAATAAGGGTTTCTCCCAAATATTACATATTCAATCTAAAATATTCCATCAATTACCGTATTCGCACAAAAACTTAATACGCATCAGCTTTAGCTGCTCCCAGTTAAAATTACTGTCGGCCAGCTCTTCCTGGGCAACCTGCAGGGAAGATGTTTCGCAGCTTTTAAAATATTCCATTATCTCATCCTGCTCATATTGATCTACCATTTCGTCAATGGCATAATCCAGGTTTAGCTTGGTGCCGCTGGCAACTATGGTCTCCATTTCTTCTAAAAGTTCATCAATACGCAGGTCACGGGTTTTGGCAACTGTTTCTAAAGGGATCTTTTTATCGATGTTTTGTATGATGAAGATCTTATTGTTATTGCGGTTCACCACACTCTTCATCACAAAATCATCCGGCTTTATAATGTCGTTTTCTTCCACATATTTTGTAA
>JAJAZO010000011.1 GCA_026785745.1 Chitinophagaceae bacterium
ATTTGCTGGAAATAATAAATACATATTGGCAGTGTGAGTACCTGCGCCGCAATTGTAACGGAACACATCTGCCATAAATATCTTGTAAATTTATATTTTGAGTAAAATAAATTTTGAAGTGGTTTTTGTAGCCAAACAATGCCAGCTACTGCGCAATAACTCAGTTGAAAGCCAACATCCCACAACCAGTAAGGATTAATGCACAGTAAAATAAAGGCTGAAACAGCCATCGTATTGTAAATGGATGTTTTTTTAGAGAGTGATTCGCCCAGCACTATACAGGTAAACATTAATGCTGAACGAAGAATAGAAGGTTGTGCACCAGCCAGCAAACTAAACAGCCATAAACCAGTGATGATAAGAAAGGGACTGAGCCACTTTGTACTTCGTTTCTTTTTTAAGGGCTTTAACACAAGAGCAAGCAACCAGTAAATTAATCCCAAATGAAGGCCAGAGATGGCAATGATATGCACGACACCAGTGTTGGTGTACGATTGTACCAGCGACTGTTCAAGGTCGTCTTTATAACCAATTAATAAAGCTTCGGCAAGGCCCAGCTCTTTATCCCCTTTAATATTGGTGCGAAGTATCGTCAATACTTTTTCACGGGAAGAGTATATAAATTTCCTGAACCAGTTTTCTTTTTTTCCATTCAGCACTTCAAATTCATCTGTTTTCAAATAAATTTGGTGGGTGATACCCTGGAAAAGCGAATATTTTTTATAGTCAAACCCGCCGGGATTGCCGGAGTTTTTTATTTCCTGTAATGGTTTTTTAAAAAGTATTTGAGACCCATAAGATAATTGTAACGAAGAATCTTTTTTAAAATAAAGAATGATCTTTCCTTTTGCAGGAATGGATTGCCCGTTTTGCAATAAATAACTGACTATTGCATTAGCCTTAATGGATTTTGTTTTTTCTACCGGCGGCTCATCTAAAGTAACAAGGAGAGCATCTTGTTCTTTATAGAAATTTCCAAGCCATTGTTTGTTGTTTCTGATATCTTGTTGCCATGCCAGCATGGCACCGATGGAAAAGAAAAGAATACTGGTAATGATGCCATTGACGAAACCAAACCGGTAGCGGTTGAAAAAAGGGATAATGAAGAAGCTGAGTAATATGGTAAAAGCAATCGAGAGGACAATCCACCATGTATTGATGCCAAACTGAAAATGCCACTGCAGCATAATGCCCGCCATCATCGCCAGCAGCAGTTTTACAAATGGAGACTTTTTCCAGAAAATAGAACCATACAGGGCCATGCTGAAAAGTAAGAAGCTTTTTTTTCATGGGCAATACTACTTTCCGGGTATATCATAGCATCTTATTCACGTAGGCAACCTGCCCCAGGTGGTAAATATTATGTTCTATCATTGCGTTCAGCAGAAAACGGAAGTTGTATTTACGGTAGTCAACCGGTTCAACTAAAAAATCATCATCCTTCTTATGGGCATCTCTAAAAACTAATCCCTCCAAGAGTTCTCCACTCAAAAATATTTTTTTTGGTTAATACTTGGAGGGTTTTTAGAAATCCCCTTATGTAAAAGGGCAATTATCTTTTTATGAATGGCTTTAAATTCCGCTAACCCTTTCTTCCAGGTATGTACTTTGGGGCCTGCCTGTCCGGTAGGCAAATTTATTATTCTCCAATCAAGCTCTTCAGCCACGGCCAAGTCATTTATTTTATCTTTTTCAATTCTCTTCAATGTAAAATCAGCCCAGGTTATCATGTGGTAGAGCAGTTCAATTAAAGAATGCTCTGTATTGTTGGATTTAGTATATACCTTTTTTGCATCTGCTTCTTCCAGTATTACAAGCACAGCCCGGCCAAACCAAGGCTCACCGCTGTTTACATTTTCTATACGGTGGATGATGGATTGAATTTCTCTGTTCATACCCCTATCCCCTAAAGGGGAATTTTATATCTCAAAAATAAATAAGGGATTCAATTATTTAAAGACTCTCAATGCCTTCCTGAGTTTATCGAAGGATAGGGGTTGGGTATTACTACTTACTTAAATACATACTCCTGTCTTTATATAATTGTCGGAAGTAAGGGTCTCTCAAATCTTTGATAAAACGTATCGCTTCTCCAGTTGACTTCATCTCAGGACCTAACTCTTTGTTTACACCAGGAAATTTATTAAAAGAGAATACCGGTTCTTTAATAGCAAAGCCATTTAGTTTTTTCTCAAACGTAAAGTCTTTTAACTTATGTGTTCCCATCATTATTTTGGTAGCCACATTCAGATAAGGAATCTGGTAGGCCTTGGCAATAAATGGTGTTGTTCTCGATGCTCTTGGATTTGCTTCAATCACAAACACATTATCATTCTTAATGGCAAACTGGATATTGATCAATCCTTGTATTTTTAAATCCCTTGCAATCCTCTCCGCATATTCTTCCATAGTGTGAACTATTAATGGAGTAAGGTTGAAAGCAGGTAATACTGCATTGCTATCGCCTGAGTGAATACCGGCTGGTTCAATATGCTCCATCACACCCATTACATGAAAATCTTCTCCGTCAAAAATGGCGTCAATCTCTGCCTCCTGGCAGCGGTCAAGAAAATGATCAATCAGTATTTTATTGCCGGGTAAATGTTTTAATAAGCTCACCACAGCTTTTTCCACTTCTTCGTCATTCAAAACAATTCTCATTCCTTGCCCGCCCAATACATAAGAAGGACGGACCAACACAGGATAACCCACTTTGTTGGCTACAACCACAGCCTCATCCACATTTTCGGCGGTGCCATAATCAGGATAAGGGATATCCAATTCTTTCAACCGGTCACTAAAGCGGCCACGGTCTTCAGCTATATCCAGGCTATCAAATGAAGTGCCGACAATCCTGATTCCTTTCTGATGCAGTTTTTCTGCCAGCTTCAATGCTGTTTGTCCGCCGAGTTGCACAATAACCCCGTCTGGTTTTTCATGTTCAATTATTTCCCAGAGATGCTCCCAATAAACCGGCTCAAAATATAATTTATCGGCCATGTCAAAATCAGTACTCACTGTTTCCGGGTTACAGTTTATCATGATGGATTCGTAACCACATTCTTTAATGGCCAGTAAACCATGCACACAACAGTAATCAAATTCAATTCCTTGCCCGATGCGGTTAGGCCCAGAGCCGAGCACAATAATTTTCTTTTTATCGGATACTTTGCTTTCGTTGTAGTTTCCTTCTTCGAAGGTTGAATAGAAGTAAGGCGTCTTTGCTTCAAACTCTGCAGAACAGGTGTCAACCATTTTATAAACTCTTGTAATGCCGGCTGCTTTTCGTTTATTGTAAACATCATCCTCATCGCCGTGTTCTGTAATACGGCTTATTTGTTCATCGCTAAAGCCATTTACTTTGGCCTCTCTCAGCAACTCCAGCGGAAGGGTCTCCAAATCATATTTTGTAATTTCTTTTTCGATGGTACAAATCTTTTGTATTTCATAAAGAAACCAACGATCAATACCATTTGTAGCTTTTGAAATAGTGCCTACTGATATGCCAGCCATTAGCGCATCCTTTATACGGAAGATGCGGTCCCATTTCGGAGTTTTGATATATTCCAGTAACTCTTCAGCATGCATCAGGCTTTTACCATAGTAGCCTAAACCAACAGCATTGTTCTCTAAACTCTGACAGGCTTTTTGAATGGCCTCATTAAAACTTCTGCCAATGCCCATTACCTCACCCACACTTTTCATCTGGAAACCAAGTGTATCATTAGCCCCTTTGAATTTGTCAAAATTCCAACGGGGTATTTTTACAATTACATAATCGAGTGCCGGCTCAAAGTAAGCAGATGTTGTTTCTGTAATCTGATTCTCCAATTCATCAAGATTATAGCCTATGGCAAGTTTGGCAGCAACTTTAGCAATCGGGTAGCCTGTTGCTTTACTCGCCAAGGCAGATGAACGGCTTACTCTTGGATTAATTTCGATTACCTGGATTTCTTCGGTATCAGGATTCAGCGCAAATTGAACATTACATCCACCGGCAAAATTTCCCAAATCTCTCATCATCCTGATAGCTGTATTTCGCATCAACTGCAATGCTGTATCACTAAGCGTCATAGCAGGGGCTACTGTTATTGAATCCCCGGTATGCACACCCATTGGGTCAAAATTTTCTACTGTACAAATAATACAAACATTATCAGCAGAATCTCTCAGCAGTTCCAGTTCAAATTCTTTCCAGCCCATCACTGCTTTTTCTACCAACACTTCATGGATGGGGCTGGCTGTTAAAGCTCTGTTCAGGGCTTCATCCAACTCTTCTTTTTTAAAAACCAATCCGCCACCTGTACCACCCAATGTAAATGAAGGACGGAGCACCAATGGAAACCCAATTTCCTGAGCAAATTCTTTACCTTCTAAAAAGGAGTTGGCTGTCCTTGCCTGGCCTACCGGAACCCCCAGTTTTATCATCCATAGGCGAAATTTTTCACGGTCTTCTGCTTTTTAGATTGCTTTTATATCAACACCAATCAACCGTACATTATATTGTTTCCAAATGCCAAGCTCTTCGGCTTCTTTAGCAAGGTTGAGTGCTGTTTGTCCACCCATGGTGGGCAACACAGCATCAATCCGATAGCCATCGGATTCATTTTCCTTTAATATTTGTTCGATACTTTCTACAGTAAGTGGTAGCAAATAAACCTTGTCGGCCATCATCGGGTCTGTCATGATGGTGGCTGGGTTGCTGTTGATAAGAATGACTTTTACTCCTTCTTCCCGTAAGCTTCTGGCAGCTTGTGTGCCCGAATAATCAAACTCACAGGCTTGTCCGATAATAATGGGGCCGGAGCCGATAATGAGAACCGATTTTATCGAATTGTCTTTTGGCATTTTTTGTTTTTAGTTGTTGTTGGCAATGTTGAGCTATGACGAAGCATCGTTATGAAAAAACAAATTGTGCAAAAGTAAGGGAATGGAAGGTTTTTGGAGGGTGACAAACTGGATTTTTTTCCAGCAATTACTCACAGAGGTTTCAACGGCGGTGGTTTTTGAATTTTTCGGTAGGAAAGGGCATACAGTTCATCGTAAATATTTTTTTGCTGGCTAAGCGATGCACTTACCAACTGGCTTAATTCGCCAGGGTTTCTAAAAATTTTACGGGTAGAAAAATCATCCGTAATTGTTTTTACATGCAGTGTATCGTTGCGTCTTTCAAGAACAGACAAGTAGTAAACTTTTTCTGTTCTATACTCTGTTGGTTTGTTTCGCTTAGGCACAGCAATGGTAACAGACCCCTCAATATTCATGAACCGTTTTTCGCCGATATAAGAAATAAAGCCGGTGTAGTAGGCAGTATCAGGCAGGATCATGTCGCCTTTCATTGCTTTGCCATACCGGGTGATGGCATATACCGAATCTGATTGTTTGGTAATCTCCAATGCCTCAATGCCATAAACATCACTAAAGTCTTTGATAATGCCATACCAATAACCAAACAGGGTGCTGTCAACCGGTTCGGATGGACCCGGAGCCAGTGCAACGTTCGACTCAAACGGACAAGCCGATACCACAAACGATACTGGCAACAGCCACCAAAACATTTTTTTCATTGTCATAAAAGGGCAAAAGATACAACTAATGGATGGGAAAGCCTATACACTGAAGAGGTCATTCTGCATTGAAGTAGATATTAGTGAGGAGCCAAACTTAAGTTAATCGTTGATTCGCAGGGTGATTACGTAGCTGATAGTTCTTTTGAATTCCATTTCTACCTGCTCCTCACCGATAATGGCTTTGAAGCGAATAGGATAAATAACGTCTTCCAAAACAGATTCTGTTTTCTTGGCATGGCTATCATTTATAAAAAGCCTGCCGTAGATACCGGCTACTATTTGGACTTCGTCCACTTTCATCCTGGTCATTTCGGTGCCATCAACAAAAATGCCGCCTCCGGAAGTATTGGTGATTAAAAAAGTAATCCTATGGAAACGATCCTCTTTATATTCTACTTCCAGATCAGTGACCAGTTTACTTTTAAAAATAAGTTTGTAAGGGAATTCTTCCTTGCCGGTATAAACATCTTTTTTCCAATAGCCTTCTATAATACTGTCTTTTGTATTCTGCTTTTTATAGAGCATTATTCCTTTTCCATCTTTTAATCCACCGGAAAATTCACCAGTAAAGCGGTTACCATTACTTCAAACATAGTTACCCGTTCCTTTAAGCAGACCGGCTTTAAAATCTCCTTCATAGGTACCTGTTCCTATAGCCTTACCTTTTCCGCTGGCTTTACCTTTTTTTCAATCACCGGTATAAGTGCCTTTTATAGACTCCATTTCTACTGCACAATTTTGTGCAAACAGGTAAGAAATGTATAGAAGAAAAGCGGTCAGGCTGATCAATTTTTTCATGGCTATAAACTAATATGTATTTAGAGTCTTCAAATTTATAGATTCAAATCATAACAGGAAGGTTGTATAGTGTTAATTTGCAGCCTGAATGAGCCACCTCCGAATAATCCGCACTGGTTTGTTATTGTTTTTATCCATATTGGGTCTGGAAGTTATTGCCCAGCCAAGGGATACGAACAGTTATCTCCGTAATTATTTCCGGCATCCGCTGAATATACCAATGCAGTTGTCTGCCAACTTTGGTGAACTGCGACCCAACCACTGGCACATGGGTCTTGATATCAGAACCGACGCAAAAGAAGATCAATCTGTGTATGCGGCCGCTGAAGGATAAGTGGCTAAGGTGGGCATCCGTCCGCAGAGCTTTGGAAGGTATATTATTATTAATCATCCTAATGGCCTTTCTACTTTATATGCTCACCTGAACGATTTTAATACAGCCTTGGAAGAATATGTGACTGCACAACAGTATAAACAAGAAAGCTGGGCAGTGGAACTGGATTTTACCAAAGATCAGTTCCCTTTATCAAAAGGGGCTTTTATTGCCTACAGCGGCAATACCGGTGGCTCCAAAGGGCCACATTTACATTTTGAAATTATTGATACAAAGACTGACAAAAGATTAAATCCATTACTGTTCAATTTTCCAATGGAGGATAATATGCCGCCATCAATAATACGATTGGCGATGTATAACAGGAGTAAAACAGTATATGCACAAACCCCGGTTTTTTTTGCTTTGAAGAATACAGACAGTGGTTATATCATTCCAAAGAAGCCGGTGATAAAAACAGGATTGAGTAAAGTAAGTTTTGCTATCCAGGCTTTTGATAAAATGAATGGAGGAGGTAGTGATAACGGCATCTTTTCTGCCAAACTTTATGTAGACGATGAACCGCAGATAAGTTTTGTGCTTGACAGTATTGATTATAATGAAACGGTTTATATTAATTCTCATACGGATTATCGCAACAGCCTTTCTCTGCAACACCTTTCACAACTTCCCGGCGATCATTGCCCGATATACAAAAAAATAAACGGTGATGGGGTTATCAATTTCTCAGATACCAATGTACATTTCATAAGCATTGATGTAAAAGACCCTAAAGGCAATACTTCGCAACTGAACTTTGCTATGCAGTATGATGACAGTCTTGCCAAAACGGATGTGTACCAAAGCTATGCGTCAAAATTTGCTCCTGATAAGCTGAATGTGCTGACCAAAGAAGACTTTAAAATGAAGTTGCCGGAATATGCTTTGTATGATACAGTGCCGGCTTTATATTATCGCAATAACTCATCATCTTACAATGCAGTAACGGCATTGCACCAGGTAAATGATGCTACTTATCCGGTGCATGAAGATATTTCTGTCAGCATCAAACCCAATAAAACGATTCCCGAAGAATGGAAAGATAAACTGCTGATGCAGCGGACTGGCAAAGGCAGCACCATACGAAAAGTAACATTACAGGAAGGATGGCTGTCGGCAACTTTTGGCGACTTTGGCAGTTTTCAGGTGTTGGCAGATGTAACACCACCTCAGATAAATGACCCCGGTAGCTATCGGGGGGGTAAACCTGCCCGTCCGGCAGGCGGGGGCGATACTATTAACCTCAGTGCGGCCAGTAGAATTGTATTTACACCTACAGATAACTTTGGCATCGTAAAAAAATTCCGGGTAGAATTAGACAGCCAATGGCTCCGCTTTACCAATGATAAAAGCCGCAACTGGATTTATAAATTTGATGACCGTTGTCCATACGGCGTACACCAGCTTACCGCTACAGCTACCGACCTGGTTGGAAATACCACTACAAAAACATGGTGGTTTAAACGGTATCCTTATACACCACCACCACCGAAAAAGAAAACTGTGAAGAAAGGGAGTGGGAAGAAACAAGTTGTAAATGGGGTAAAGAAAAAAGCCGCTACTGCAAAAAAGACAACTACAAAGAAGAAAAAATAAATTCAATCTTTTATTAACTAAAAGCTCCGCCTCAGGCGGATTGGGGTATATGGTAACAATTAAAGAAGAAGATAAAGCTCCGGTATTTATTGCTAAAGACCAGAACGGAAAGAAAGTTTCTTTAGCTGATTACAAAGGTAAAAAGTTGATTCTTTATTTTTATTCTGAAGCAGGATCTCCAACTTGTACTATTGAATCCTGCAACCTGCGGGATAATTATGCTTTGCTGAAGAAGAAAGGTTTTGAAGTGGTTGGCGTTAGTTCGGATGATGAAGGCAGGCAAAAGAAATTTGAAATAAAATATAAACTTCCATTTCCGTTGGTTGCTGATGCAGAAAACATTGTAACCACTGCATACGGGGTAAGGGGTATGAAGAAATTGTTTGGCCGGGAGTACATGGGCATTCTTCGTACCACCTTTGTTATTGATGAAAAAGGGATAATTAAGAAAATTTTTACAAAGCCAAAAAATAAGGCTCATGCCGAAGAGATCATTGCTTCAATGAAATAATTGTTATACCCACCTGTGCAAATTTTTTCTTGCAGATTGTCAGCCGTTTATTTTACTTTATTGAATGTTTGCAGGCAACCTAAGCTGGTTGTCAAACGATTATCTCCTGATAACAAAATCAACAATATGAAAAGAATTATTACTATTACGGGTCTCATTTTTTCTTTGCAATTATCGGCACAGGATACGAAAGAAAAAAAACCGGTACAGATATTCAGTTCAGAAAAAGCTATCAATGCTACTACAACAGAAACAGTTGGCAAAGGCAAGATGGCATTTAAAGTAGCACATAATTTTGGCGATATAGCAGGCGATAATGGCGGTATCAAACAATTTTTTGGTCTTGATAATTCTACTGACATCCGCATTGCTTTTCAAATAGGGCTGGGCAAACGGTTTGATGTGATAGCTGCCCGTGCCAAAGGTGCCGGGTTACAACAGCAGCTTTGGGAAGGAGGAATAAAATATAAACTGCTTGAACAAATAGAAAACGATCCTTCGCATCCATTATCCCTTGCCTTATTTGCCAATACAGTAATTGCATCCAACAAAGCCAATTCATTTCCCAATCAGGAAAATAGTTATGATGATTTTTCTGACAGGATAAGTAATGTACTGCAACTCATCATTGCCCGGAAGATGGGTAAAGTAAGCCTGCAATTAAACCCCACCTTTGTTACCCGTGGTTATGCTATCTCCTACGATCAGAAAAATATTTTTGCGTTAGGGGGGGCTATTAAGCTGCCTTTGGTAACCAACCGGCTGAACCTAGTGGTGGATTACTTTCATTCCTTTCGTAAACAGAGTGTGAAAGATGCTTTTAAAACAAACGATAATATCGAATTCTCTGATCCGCTGGGTGTGGGATTTGAGATACTTACTTCGGGTCACATTTTCCGGTTGAATTTTACTAACTCTACAGAGCTGCTGGAAAACCGTTTTATTCCCCGCACTATTACTTCCTGGGGCAAAGGCCAGTTTCGTTGGGGCTTTAATATTTCAAGAAACTTTAACCTGTGGAGGGATAAGAAGTGAATGG
>JAJAZO010000012.1 GCA_026785745.1 Chitinophagaceae bacterium
CACGCCTAACAGGAAATAACGGGTATTACTGTAATTCCATTGTGTACCCTGAGAAAAATCATAGTGATCATTTTTAAAAAGAGCAATCATTGAATCAAGCTGTAAAGGCAAAATAGCTTTTGGCCAGAATGCTTGGAGATCTGTATAGTTTTTAATGCCTGACGTATGATTGAGCAGCATGTGAATAGTAACACTGTCACCTTTAGGATAATTCTTAATGTATTTACTCAACTTGTCTTCAAGGCCCAGTTTTCCATTTTCAGCCAATTGAAGGATGCAGGCCGCAGTAAATTGTTTGGTAATGGAGCCAATGCGGAATTTTGTATCACTGGTATTGGGAATATTCCATTCCTTGTCAGCCTGTCCAAATGCCTTTTGATAAATTGTTTTTCCTTTTTGTACTACCAGTACTGTACCGTTATATTCTTTTACTTTTAATTCAGCCTGCATATAATTATCCAGCAGTTTCGGATAGTTTTTTTGTGCTACGGCCAATACTGGTAAAAGCAGAAGAAATAAAATGCATTTTCTCATAAACGATGTTTTAGAATTCAATAAACTTACTGCTGCCGTTCTTTAAGAAATGCGGCAACATCTTTTATTATTGTTGTGAAATTAGTATGGGCATTATTATTCAACAGGATTATCGTTTTATTTTTATCAATATACCGGATAATCTGTGTTTTATAGCCGGGATTATCACCGGTGTGGTAAACAACTCTTCCCAGTATTGAATCTGTCCGAAGCATCCAGCCAAACCCATAATTGGATAAGCTGCCATCATTCAATTTCATGGGAGTAAAGGCTTCCTGCAAAGTTGATTGCTTTATTAATTTTTCTGTGTAGAGTGCATTATCCCATTTCAACAAATCAGCAACTGTAGAACTGATACGTCCCGGACCTTTGCGGTTGCCGAGCCAGATCGTATAATCAGAAGATGGAAATGAATCAGCCCGGATATACTGGTTTCTTTCTTTTACATAAATATGGCCAATGGCAAAATTGGTAGTTGCTTTCTTTTCTTCTAATGTTCTGATATTGGTGCTTTTCATTTTCAATGGACGAAATATCCACTTGCAGCACAATTCAATAAAGTCTTTACCACTTGCTTTTTCTGCAATGCTGGCCAGTAAAAGATAGCCGGTGTTGCTATAAGTATATTTTGCTCCGGGTTCAAATAGTTTTGGAGGAGCATACTTATTTAAATAGGCAATGCAATCTGCATTCCCCGCCACTTTGGTTTTATCCCAGTATTTATCCATGATGTCCTGGTAATCGGGCAGGCCGCTGGTATGAGTAAGTAAATGACGGATGGTAATTCCCTTATACGGAATGACAAGATATTTTTCAACCAATTCATCATAGCTAAATAAACCTTTTTCTTTCAGCATCATGATTATCATAGCCGTGAATTGCTTGGAGACAGAAGCCATTTCAAAGATGTCAGTTTCTTTTAATGGTAATTTGTTGGCAAACTCACGGTAGCCAATTGCCTTCTGATAAACGGGATTTCCCTTCTCTGCCACCAGCACTACGCCGCTGAATCCTTTAGCCGCCTGTTTCTGCAAAAGACTATCAAAAAAAATAACGGCTGGATGTTGTGCAAAAACAAATCCGGGAAGAAAACTTAAAATGATAAACAGCTTCCGCATGTTTTGAAATGTAGTAGTTAAAAACCTTTAGGAATTGAACCTGGCCCATACAAGGCTTTACCAGCCCTCACCCCCAAATGTTTTTCATTGTCCACCGTCAACACACCGTTTACAATTACAAAATGAAAACCTTTGGAGTAAGCATGTGGCTTTTCAAAAGTAGAAACGTCCTTGACTTCTTTTTCATCAAAGATGACGATATCGGCGGCATAGAATTCCTTCAGCAAGCCCCGGTCTTTCAGTTGAAATTTTTGCGCAGGTAATGATGTCATTCTCCGAATAGCTTCTTCCAATGATAGCACTTTTTCTTCCCGTACATATTTGGCCAGCACTCTTGCATTGGTCCCATATCCTCTTGGGTGTGGCATACCAGCTCCTAACACTCTTATGCTGGCATCACTGGCAAACATATTAAAGGGGTATTGCATAATGCGCTTCACATCTTCATCGCCCATACCATGAAAAACGGCACTGGCGCCGCCACCCATCATAATGTCTATAACAGTTAGTGCTTCTTCTTTCACCTTATGCTTCCTGCCTTTCATTAAGTTAATTTGCTCAATGCTCTTGCCATTATAGGTTGTATCAGGAGAATAATTAGCCACTACTGCATAGCTGAAATGTTTTAGCTTTCTTTTCTTTAACCGGGCAATCATATAGTCAGTAACATACTTTTTTACATCCGGCCTTTGTAATCTTGCTTTGATTGAATCCTGCCCATCAGCTAATATCTCATCTGGAATTAATGTGCTGATAGAAGTGCTGCTGGCGGTATAAGGATATTGATCAATGGTAACTTCTATTCCTTCTTTTCTGGCGGCTTCTATCATGGGTACGGTTTCTTTGCTGCGTCCCCAGTTGTGTTGTCCGCTTAATTTAAAATGTGAAATCTCAACCGGAATCTTTGCTTCACGACCGATTGTCAATGCTTCTTCAATAGCTTGCGTTACACTATCACCTTCATCCCTCATATGGCTTGCATAAACTCCATTGTATTTTGCTGCAATTTTTGCCAGTTCTACAATCTCAGGTGTTTTTGTATAAGTGCCGGGTATATAAATCAGGCCCGTTGATAAACCAACAGCCCCATCTTTCATGGCTTTATCAACTATATTATCCATTTGTTTCATTTCATCCGGTGTAGCATCACGGTTGGCTCTTCCCATCACTGCTTTGCGAACATCGTTGTGACCGATTAGTGTAGCTACATTGATGGAGAGCTTTAATGAATCAATCCATTGTAAATATTTTCCAATATCAGTATTAGATGAACCACAGTTACCAGTAATGCAAGTGGTAACGCCATCATAAATAAAACTCTGCGCCATTGGGTCTTTGTCTTCATCACCTTCCAGGTGGGTGTGTACATCAATAAAACCAGGGGCAATAATTAATCCTTTGGCATCAATAATTTTTTTGGCAGATAGATTTACATCACGGCCAATTTTAATGATTTTTCCGTTCTTGACAGCTATGTTACCATAGTACCAACTGTTGCCGGTGCCATCAATTATTTTTCCGTTAGTGATGAGAATGTCACAGTCCTGGCTTTGAGCAGCAAAACTGATTGTAAAAAACCAAAAAGGCAGTATCCATTTCATCGCATCAAGTTACTAAATGTGATTGAACTAATTTGTAACAACGGCTAGATTTCGAATAAACATATTAAATCTACGAAAGCCTGAAAGGCTGGTATTTATATAGAAAATGAATGACGTAGTAGATTTAAACCCCGAAAGGATGAAATTTCACCCCTTCGGGGTTTGTGAAAATTGAAAACTACATTTTCTATAGTAATTACATCCCTTTGGGATTGAAGGCATCCTTTTTTTTGATTAGTCTTATTTTATTGTGATTGAACCAGGTAAAGTAGATAGCATATTCCTTTTTACCGTTCTTTTGTCACCCAAAAGCTTTCACCCCGGTACTGACACCAGGCCTTTTCTACCTCTGAGCTTGTCGAAGAGCCTTTATCGTTTCTTACAAAAAGGATGTTCATTGCCATGGAAGAGAAGTAGTCGGCGGCATCTTTGTATAAATGAAAAAAACTGCGGGCATCTCTTCCATCCCATACAAAATAGAGAGTGTTGTTTTTTTGAGTGATTACTAGTTTTTTCCCGCCACCATCGGTATAGCTGCCTTCAAAGGCAGTGTATTCAGCCGTCCTATCTTTGGCAATGGGTAAAGCACAATTAGTAACGCTGTCAATCTCTTTGATTAATTCTTTGGCAAACGCTGCCATATTCTTCTTGCCTTTCTCTTTGGTGCCCAATGCTGCATAACCATTAATACCACTGGTATTAAGATTGCCGCCTTCGATAGCGACGGGAGACATATTCCCTCTTTTGTCTTTCATACTGGAATCATTCACCGCTTTTTTCATAACAACCAGGTCGGGTCTCAAATAAAGGATGTTGGATGTTTCCAGTTCATCTGCATGGCCGCTGTATTCTTTTGTTCTGAATGGTGCCTCTGCATTATCAAATGCCGGACGGTCGTAACGGCTGTAGTATAATAATATACCTTCTTCCGAAAGTATTTTTGCAGCAATTTCTAAGGTTGGTGTAGTGCTTACACCAATATTAATAATATAAAAACGCCTTGGTCCGTAACCAGCGAGGCTTCTTACTATCTGCACCACTATATCGGTAGCTGTTTTAAAATTGGTGCTGGTAGAGCCCGGATATTTTAAAAATGCGGGATAAAAGCCATAACTGACAGTGGGAGTAATTATTACATTACGTTGTAAAGCAATTTCTTTGGCAAAACCATTGGCCTGCAAAAAATCTGTAGAGAGTGGCAAATGCGGCCCATGTTCTTTTGCTTCGGCACCTAATGGAATTACTATTACTGCATCCGGGGTAAGATATTGTTGAGCAGTTGTCCAGCTGATGTCTTGTAAAAAAACAGCTTTGTTGGCCGGACTTCTTTTTTGTGCAAAGCATACGATTGAGAAAGCTGTTGTGAAAAACAGCAGTAATTTTTTCATGTTTAATTATTTAAGACAGACTTTTTATAAAAATACTTTCCAGTTCGGCAGCTGAGCTGCGAAGCAGGGATTCGTTGACTTGTAAAATCAAATCATTGGGAGTGGGGCCGCCGGCACGGGCAATGATGCGGTTGGTCTTCAGATTTTCAGCAAACAATTTTGCCTCCATTCCTTTTACTGTTAACCGGAAAATGTTTGTTCCCGAAGCAATACGATGAATTTCAAACCGGCTATTAGCACTTAGTTTTTTAATCAGCTCTTCTGAAACAGCAACAGCTTTGGCAAACCGTTCCGTAAAACCATCTGTATAATAATTGGCAACTGCTGCATACGGCCATGCCTGGTGAAGCCCGCCACCAAACATTCTTCGGGTATGATACATTGGAGCAATAAGACTTTTTGGTCCGGCCAAAATTGCACCGGAAGCAGCATTGAAATATTTATACAAGGAAACATACACG
Source organism: Chitinophagaceae bacterium (assembly GCA_026785745.1). GTDB lineage: Bacteria > Bacteroidota > Bacteroidia > Chitinophagales > Chitinophagaceae > JJ008. The sequence continues at coordinate 5,103 of JAJAZO010000012.1, forward strand.
GTATCAAACAGCGAAGCATATTCAGTAACTGTTACACCAGTGTAAGGAGTGGCGAGAAAAATTCTTGCACCGTCAAGATGCATTTTAATGTCATTGGCTTTTGCATAGGTTGCAATTTGTTTCATTTGTTCATATTCAAACACTTCTCCCTGCTTTCTTCTTACTGGTGATTCGATAGAAATAACTCCAACCTTGGAAGCCACCCGGCCGCTTTCGGTTTTCTTAACAACGGCATCTACTTCTTCGGCTGTGAAATTGGCCTTGTTAGTACCGAGTGTAATAAGATTAAGGTTACTTAATAGTTGAGTAGAATCGCCGGTATCATTATATACATGGCTTTCTTGTTGTACAATTGCCCGTTTATTATTGCCTGCAAGGCTACGAATGGCTAAATGATTTGCTAAAGTACCCGTTGGCATAAAAACAGCTGCTTCCTTACCCAATAGTTTGGCAAATTTTATTTCCAGCTCTTCTACACATCCGTTTAGCGAATAATAATCATCTGCGACAGTATCTTTTTCTGTAAGCTGCGCAAGAAGCTGACCATATTCTTTGGTAGTAAGATTTAGTCCATCACCAGTAAAATCTGTAATAGTTTTTTTATCTGCAAACTTATTTTTGAAAGCAAAAGCAGGTAAACCTGTTGCAGGTATTAATGCCGAAGCGGCGGCAAGTTTTAAAAAATTTCTTCGTTGTAAATTGTTCATGACAATTTTTTTAGCATCGGTTGCCATTTTTTATAAGTAGCACTTCGCCAAAGCCATTCCAGTGGACCGTAATTAAAATACTTCAGCCAGATGCTGCTGAGAATAATTTGTATGATGAAAACACCAATTCCCAACAAGGTATAATAAACCGGACCGACCTGTCCCATGTAACCCAATCCTGCACCAAGAAAAACAAAATTGCCTATCAATGATTGCATAATGTAATTGCTGAATGCCATCTTGCCCACAGGTGCCAGCACAGATAATATCTTTTTGCCAACGGCAGTTTGAAAACTCAACATGAACAAACCAACATACGCCATTGCCAGCGGAACCACACCCAAAGCATATAAGATAGTTTGATAAAGGCCCTTTGTTTTCAGGCTGAAATAATCATTGTTAAAATAAGTTATATAACGGGCCAGGTAAAAATTGGCGGGCAGTCCAACTATCAAACCAATACCAATAACCCAGTACAATAATTTTTTATACTGCAGAATGTTTTTATAAAAATCAGAACGGCCAATCACATAACCAATCAAGAACATACCAAGCACTTTTGGCACACGGCTTACAAAAAACAAATAATTATACCTCCAAAAAAATCCACTGATATTCATTTTTAATTGGTCGAACCAGGTGCCCTGTTTCATAATCTTCATAAGTTCTTCTTCGGATTGAATTTTCATAATTGCACTATCTACTTTAATTCCTGTCTTTATCATCAGTTCGGCAGGGTAGTTTAATACAGGCCAGGTCATTTTCGCCCAGTATAAAAGCATGGGGGAAAGAACAAGTATTACTCCTGTTATTAATAACGTTTTATTGGAAAATTTCCGCAATGGTATCAGGATAAAACCAAGAAGCGCATAGAAGAAAACAATATCTCCCGGCCATATTAATAAATGAACGGCACCAAGCAACAGCATAAAGAATAATCTTCGTCTTACAGTTGGTACAGCATTAATGCCTTTTGCATCAGCTCTTTTAAATTGCAGGGCAATGCCCCAACCAAACAATAAACTAAAAATGGAATAGAATTTCCCTTCTATAAACATGTGATGAAGAAAGCTCATTTTATGATCAAGCTCCGGCAATAAGTAAGGCCCAGTGGCATGGGTACTTTCGCTGTACCAGCTAAATCCACTACCCAAGTTGGCGATAAAAATACCGAGGATGGCAAAGCCCCGTAATACGTCCATAAAAATTTCTCTATCCTTGGTTTGAACAGGGGCTAATGCTTGCATATTGCTGGTTTTGGTTTATTACTTTCCAAATCTACTTTTTTCTCTCTCACAAACCCGATAAATATCGAATGTCGAACAAGCCTGCCCGACTGTTAAAAATATATTATTGAGGTCAGGCGGGGAATAACAAATGATAATGTTGAAGAAGACGCACTTCGATATTCGGTGTTCCCTGTTCATCTGTTCGTTATTCTTCCCTGCCACCCTTATCACCCACAAACCAATGTTCCTTGTTTTTAAACAATACATTGAAAGTAGTTAACGAACCATAGCAACGGGTAATATATTGCTGAATATTCGTCTTTTCCTCGTCGCTCAATTTTTTATTGCTGTTGATATTTTGTTCCAGCACCCTTAGCCTGTCCCGCAACATTACTATTTTATGAAAGAAATCATCAATCGGAATTTCTTTGGGCTTTAAGCTTTTGTCAAATGGCTGCAACAGCATCATTCCTTTTATCCATCGGTCGCCGAGGGGCACATTTTCGGTAATGCCGCCCCAGAGCCGGAGAATTTTTAATAGCGACCGTTCCACCTCCGAATGAGTTTCTATTTCAGCCGTTACATTTTCCGGGATAATATCGTCCAGTTTTGGATCAGTCTTATCTATTTCTTTTATGCCATGATTTATAAAAGAGATAAGATAAGTGGCATACTTAATGCCGACGATTACACCGGGGCCATACAAAGTGTGTTGTAAACGGGTGCCGATGCCGAGAGTTGTTTGTTCCATAATTTTTATTTAAGATGATATTCTTTTTTTAAAAAGTAAATAAGGTTATCGGCCTTAATGATAGCAGCTCCAATGTTGCCTTCTGTAAGACGATAAGCTGTCTTTAAGTGAGCAACATGAACAACAAAATCATTAATCAGTTCCTGGTTGCTGGTTGCCAGTTCCGGATTACCGGAAGTGCGGGAGATGACCCCTTTACTATCAACCATATCATTCCATATATAACTATTAAATATTTTTCCAATTTGGTTTGAAAGGATATCAGACCGCATCTGACGTTCAATTTCCTGCTGATTTAAAATCAGTTTTATATCCTGACTGTCATAAATAGTAATACTGTCGGCGGCGTCTTTATTCCGTATCAGCCTTAAGCTTCCTGAATTTTTTAATTGCTGAATCGTTCTGTCATGATATTTGAATTCTGTTATTCTTCCAAGGTGCCTTGCATAAAAATAAATATCTTTTAGAGAACTGTTATTGTTTTGTTTTAGCAGGTACACAAGAGAGTCAAAATAGTTAACATATTTTCTTTTTATAACCGATGTTTCATGCAGCGAAGCGATATCAAGCTCAACATCTTTAGCTAAAGTGTTGATGTATTTTTTTTCCCTCTGGTGCTCTATCGTATGCTCCAGTTTGTACTCTGCCAAAAACCCGCAAAACACAGCGAGGAAAAGCATTAAAAACTCCCAAAAATAATGCGTCCCTGTCTGCGGACAGGCAGGCATTTTTTTCGGGCGGTGTGAGTGTGGGCATGTACTTCCATAAGCAGTGTTTATATTTTATAAAACTAAAATTTTGCCGGCATCTGCCAGAGCCGTAGGCTCGGTTTTGTTTTGTAACACCGGATTTCAATCCGGTGGAAAGAACTATGTCAGAGTCTGAATGCCATCGGCACGGCTCATCTTTTTTATTCACTGAGCCCACGGCTCTCTACTTCCTCTTTTCATCTTTGCAACGGGTTGAAACCCGTTGTTATAATATTGAATCGAGGCTACGCCTCTGCCAACCGCAGAACACAGCAAGAAACAACATTATCCCGCCTGAAGTGGGACCCAGAAATAATGTGTCCCTGTCTGCCGACAGGCAGGCATTTTTTTCTTGGGGTGTGGGTGTGGGCATGTACTTCCATTTTTTTTAATTTTGAGTGATGAATTTAGAATTATGAATTAATGAAAGTGTTATATTTTATTACACCTATTCATAACTGATAATTCTAAATTTGTTTTCATTTCAGGTGATATTCTTTTTTGATAATATCAATAAGTTTTTGTGCAGCTTTACTTCTGTTATTCCCTAAATTTTCATTTAACGAAAGTGCACCATAAAAATACCCTGCACTGGTTATTAATTCGTTCAGGGTTAACCTGTCTTCTGTCAATAAAGCATCTGAACTTAACGGCTGCTCTTTCCTTTCCTTAATAATTTTCAAAGAGGCCTCGCCGTCAAAAATTTTTCCAACTGCTTTTGCATAATCCGCAGCCCATATCATTCCCACATCGTTATAAGTATCCAATTCAAACAAAGAGTTATAATATGAAGAAACACTAACGGCTACCTGTCGTTTTCTAATCAGCCTTAAATGCCCGGAACTTTTCATTTGCTCATAGGTACGTTTTACAGGTTCCACCTGTTTCCATTTTGCGGTCATTATCCTGGCTGTGTAGGCAAGTTTGCTAATATGCATTTTTCTATCCGGACTTTTAATCAGGTACACCAGCGTATCAATTAAATCATAAATTTCTTTATTTCTTCTTGCATAGTCTGAATAAATGGCGGTATCAGCCTCCAGGTCTTCCAGCATATTTTGCATATAAACTTTCTCCCTGTCTTTCTCAATTTTATGTTCCAATTGATATTCTGCCAGGAATCCGCAGAAAACAGCAAGGAATAACATGAGAAACTCCCAGAAATAATGGGTCCATTTTTTTCGGGCGGTATGTGCATGGTGGGGTACTTCCATAAAATTATATTTTAGTCAAAATGGTATTCCTTTTTTATCATTTCAATGAGCCTTTCTGCCCGAATACGAAGAATAATAGCTCTACCC
>JAJAZO010000013.1 GCA_026785745.1 Chitinophagaceae bacterium
GCAAGGAACGAATTGATATTACTTACGTCAGCCGCCATTTTGCCAAACCGATTTTGGGTGCAGTGTTTTCTTCTTGTTGAGATACTCTTTCAATTGTTTTAAAGTCATGTCTTTTATTTTAAGACTTACTTTGTCCCGAATTGCTCTTAATTCCTGAACCACTGATTTGTCGGTTTCTTTTTTTACATCATTCTTCATATTCTAAAATTTCTCTTGGTGTTCTTATTTCTAAAATTTTGTGTCCGAATTTGTAGTTTACGGAATTGTAACCTCGAATTCTATTGATATTTACAATGTGCTTAATATTCCAGCTTACAAGAATGTCTGCATTGTTTAGTGTAGCATTTTAGTCAGAGTAATTTCCTTTTTAAATATAAGTGATTTTCAACAGGGACTATACGGTCTAGCCAATTAAAAATCCCACCTGCTTTCGCAAATGGGATTATAATCAATAAGCAATTGGTAGGGGCATTGAAAAATCACCCTTCGATAAACTCAGGATGACAATTTTTTATCCCAATTTCTTTTTTAGGTTAGTATTAATAGCTTCTAAGAATTCTTCAGTGTATAAATAATGCTCACCAGGCTTCACTTTGTTCCCATGTATGCAAACAGCAAGGTCTTTTGTCATCTTACCTTCTTCTACCGTTTCTATACAAACAGCTTCTAATGCCAGGCAGAAATCAATCAGCGGTTGATTGCCATCTAACTTTCCACGGAAGGCCAAACCTCTTGTCCAGGCAAAAATGCTGGCGATGGGGTTGGTAGATGTTGGTTTGCCTGCCTGGTGGTCACGGTAGTGCCTTGTTACAGTACCATGTGCTGCCTCTGCTTCCATGGTTTTTCCATCAGGTGTTATAAGAACAGATGTCATCAAACCCAAAGAACCAAAACCCTGTGCTACGGTATCACTTTGCACATCCCCATCATAATTTTTACAAGCCCACACAAAATTGCCATTCCATTTTAATGCACTGGCCACCATATCATCAATCAGGCGGTGTTCATAAGTAATGCCGGCTGCAGCATAGGCAGTTTTAAATTCTTTTTGGTAGATGTCTTCAAAAATGTCTTTGAAGCGGCCATCGTATTTTTTAAGGATAGTGTTTTTAGTAGAAAGATATAAAGGCCATTTTTTACTTAGTGCCATATTGAAACAGCTTCTTGCAAAACCCATTATGCTTTCATCAGTGTTGTACATACTCATTGCCACACCATCGCCTTTAAAATTAAAGACCTCAAATGTTTGTGGTTCGCCACCTCCCGATTCATTATCGGGATCGGGAGTAAAGGTCATGGTGAGTTTCCCTTTTCCTTTTATCAACGTATCAGTTGCCCGGTACTGATCGCCAAATGCATGGCGGCCCACAATGATTGGGGCTGTCCAGTTAGTTACCAATCTTGGCACATTGCTAATTACAATCGGCTCCCGGAAAACAGTGCCGTCTAATATATTGCGGATAGTTCCGTTGGGGCTCTTCCACATTTGTTTCAGATTAAATTCTTTTACTCTGTCTTCATCGGGAGTAATGGTGGCGCATTTGATACCTACACCGTAATGTTTGATTGCATTTGCAGCATCAATAGTAACATGGTCGTTGGTCTGGTCACGGTATTCAATACCAAGGTCGAAGTATTTGATGTCTAAATTGAGGTAGGGGAGAATAAGCTTGTCTTTGATAAATTTCCAGATAATCCGGGTCATTTCGTCACCATCCAGTTCTACCACAGGGTTTGCAACATCAATCTTTTTTGCCATAATGCTCTTATTTTTAATGTTTAATATGCAATGGACTGCAAAACTAAGGGATTATTCAGTGCCAGTTACAGGAAGGAGGCCGGGGGCAGGCTGTGTGCTATTCTTTGCCTTAAATTTTAATGCGTCTGCCCTGAGACCGGGGGAAGACTTGATACATAAAAATAAATTCCCATATTAGGCTTGATTTGAATCAATATAGTCGTACCTTTTTTTAACAAATTGACAGCATGGATAACGCAGGGCCATTTAAGAATTATCTGGGCAAATTTGTTCAGTTGGCTGATAACGAGTTTAATGAGTACGTGATGCCAGTTATAAAGATTAGAAAATTTGCGAAAAATGAACTGCTTACAAAAGCCGGTGATGTAGAAAACTATTTCAATTTTATTATCAAGGGGCTTATCCGCAAATATTATCAAAAGGGGAAACATGAAATCAATACACAGATTTCAACGGAAGGTTATATCATTCATTCTCAGGAGTCATTTCATATGCGTAGCCCTTCCGAATATTCTATTGTAACTATTGAACCCAGCACGGTAGTAAGTATTTCTTATGAAGACCTTGAATCGGTATTTGATAAATCAAAGAAAATGGAACATCTTGGCCGGCTGGTAATTACTCATACTATGATGTTAAAAGACCGCTGGCAAACACAATTGCTAAAAATGACACCAAGAGAACGGTTCCTGAATTTTGTCACCAGGAATCCCGAACTGATGCAACGGGTGCCGCAGAAATTATTAGCTTCTTATCTTAATATCAAACCAGAAACATTCAGCCGGTTTAAACATCTGTTGAAAGGGCATGTACAGACGATGACTTAGTTCATGTTTCAAGCACTTTCAATCAAACATTTACTACCAGCACCGGAATCTTCAATCCATGTCTTACCGAATCAATTGTTTGTCCGTAAAGCAGATCTTTAACGCCGCTATGACCATGTGCACAA
>JAJAZO010000014.1 GCA_026785745.1 Chitinophagaceae bacterium
GTAGGGTCAATATCAGTTCTTTTTTCAAATGTCCGTGTCAACTTCCGGAAGAAACCACGGTTTTTGTTTTTCTTGCTATCAGGCTGGTCAAAGTCTGCATCAGTATTGTTGTTTGATGCATACACAATGTTTGACGAAGAAGGGTTCTGAGTTGTTACAACAGGATTTGTTAATGAGTTTGTTAGTTTGTTTTCTTTAAAATTATTATCGCTGGCAACAGCATTATTAGTTGCATCATTTTTCATGACGTTTGGATTATTCAATGGCACAGGAAGATCATTAGTTGGTTTATTCGTTGTAGCTACAACCGGTTCTTGTTTTACAGTATTAGTAGTAACGATATTTGACAACTGGTTCTTTACTGTATTATTTTTTTCTCTGGCAATGGCATTGTTATTAGCAGCTTGTTTTACAAAAGGAACTATTTCCTGGTTATTGGCTGTTATGCTCTCATTAACCGGGCTGTTTGATTCTTTTAAAATAATAGCCGGGCTTTCAGGAATTGTTTTTTTCTCTGGTGTAGTTCCTTTTACCATTTCTGTATTACCCGCAGTAGATTTTTTATTGACGAGTATTGCAGTAGTAATGCCAACGCCAAGCAGCAGCACAGCGGCAGCGGCCAGTCTCCACCTCCGGTCGCCTCCGGTCGCCGAAGGCTTGCCGAAGGTGCTACCGAAAGCTTGCTGAAGGCGCAACCAGCGAACCGGCATGGGACGATCCCGATAGCTACCGGAATTTTCTTCTTTTCTGTATAAAGATTCTTTGTCCGCAAAAATAATTTCTTCTGGTTGTAGTTTGGTACGATGCAGCAAAGCCAATTCTTCTTTTACAGATGGATTAGCTGCAATGAATTGTTCAACCGTGGCTTTTTGTTCAGCATTCAGTTCGTTATCTATATAAAGTACCAGCCATTCTTCGAGGTTGGTAAGGGTAACAGGTGTATTGCCGTTTATACCGATAGCTATCGGGATCATCAATTCTTCTTTGCCGGAAAATGTAATATTGGTATCGGGAACTAATTTGTACTGCTGTAACAGATCCAGTTCTTCTTTCAGATCAGGATTTTGTTGAATAAACACCTCCACCATGCGGCGTTCATAGCTGCTGAGTTCATTATCCATGTACAGGATAAAATACTCTTCGTAATTATGGCGGTTAATGTTCATTACTATATTACGTTTTCCATTTTCACTAAATATTCTTTCAATTGTACTCTTGCCCTGTGCAGGTAAACTTTTACCTGGCTTGGGTTCAGGTTCATTATTTGTCCTATCTCTTCATAACTGTATCCTTCATAATCTTTCAGCAATACTAAGGAACGTTGTGTTTCACTCAACCGGCCCAATGCTTCTTCCAGCACTTGCTTTAAATTATTAGCTGGTTGATTTTGTATCCTTACTTCATCACTGAACTCTTCTCTCAGTTGTATCCGTTTTACTTTCCGTATGTGGTCAATCATCTGGTGATAGGCCACTGTAAAAAGGTACGATTTGCTTTTTTGGGCATCTACATCTTCCCGATGTCGCCACATTTTTTCAAACGCAGTCTGCACCACATCCCTTGCATCTTCTTCATGGCGAAGATTTTTCAGGATGAAGCGGTACACATTGTCTGCATACGTCGTTACACATTCATTGTATTCTCGTTCAGTCATACTACTTCGCAGTTTGTGGCTAACCGGTGTTTTCTCATTTAGTTTTGGTCAGATTGCTCTGCCATTGCTTCGTAGTACAAGTAAACAGCCGGGGCAGGTAAAGGTAAATTAAGGAGCCTGCTTTGGAAAGTTAAACGAATAAGAGAAGGAAGAAGTTACAGCCCGGTAAAGATTTTTTTCAGGATTAGCCCTTGAAAATCAATAAAAAGAAGCCGGAAGGGAAATAAATTGATGCGAAAGATTTTCCAGGCTTGTTTCTGCAGGGGCTTCACATTTTATCTCCTCCGGGGAACATTCTTTTTCAGCTTTTTTACAGCAGGTGGTGTTTGCCTTTGGCGGGGCAGGAGTGTTGAGTAGCAACAGGCTGGTTATCAATACAGCAGCGAGAAAGCCAAAGCTGATCAGGTATTTTTTCTGCATGGTAGTGGTTTTGAGATGGGACGAAAATAGTTGACCAAATGTTACAGCTAACTTAAAAATTGTTTCCTTATCAAACAAACAAATAATGACAAAGGGCTTTGTTTGCCCGATAAAATGCAGGAATGAAGGATTAAAGCGAAAGGGGGAGCTATCGGGTCAGCGTTCTCTGCGGGAAAACCCCTGCAAAATCCTCTCAAACCGTGTTACTATATTTGCTCACAAACCATGCTATATGAATGAAAACCTGGTGCATCGAATTGCCAAAGAAGTAGAAGAGATAAGAACTGCCGGTCTTTATAAAAAAGAAAGGATTATTACCAGCCAGCAAGGAGCGGAGATAACAGTAGGTGGAAAAACGGTACTGAATTTTTGTGCCAATAACTATCTCGGCTTGTCAAGCCACCCGAAAGTAATTGAAGCAGCACATAAAGCCATTGAAGAACGGGGCTATGGCATGAGTAGTGTCCGCTTTATCTGCGGCACGCAGGATATTCATAAAGAACTGGAAGAAAAAATTTCGAAATTCCTCGGCACAGAAGACACTATTTTATATGCGGCTGCTTTTGATGCCAATGGCGGAGTGTTTGAACCATTGTTTAATGAACAGGATGCCATTATCTCTGATGCACTGAACCATGCCAGCATTATTGATGGTGTTCGTTTATGCAAAGCACAGCGGTTCCGGTATGAGCATAATAATATGGAAGACCTGGAAACAAAACTGAAAGAGTCAGCGAATCTCCGCAGCCGCATTATTGTTACCGATGGCTCGTTCAGTATGGATGGAACGATTGCCCAATTGGATAAGATATGCGACCTTGCCTCCACCTATGATGCGATAGTGATGATAGATGAATGTCACTCTTCCGGGTTTTTAGGAAAAACGGGAAGAGGAACCCATGAGTATTGTGGGGTGATGGGAAAGATTGATATCATCACTGGTACATTAGGAAAAGCATTGGGTGGTGCCTCAGGTGGTTTTACAAGTGGCAGGAAAGAAATAATAGAAATACTCAGGCAGAAATCAAGACCTTATCTGTTCAGCAATACTGTTGCTCCATCTATTGTCGGTGCATCTATTGCCGTATTGGATATGCTAACTTCAACAACAGAATTGCGGGATAAATTAGAATACAATACAAAGTATTTCCGTAGTAAAATGACAGAAGCCGGGTTTGATATAAAAACCGGCGACCATCCCATCGTTCCTATTATGTTGTATGATGCAGTGCTGGCGCAAAACTTTGCTGCTAAACTATTGGAAGAAGGTATTTATGTAATTGGCTTTTTCTTTCCGGTGGTGGCGAAGGGACAGGCAAGAATACGAGTGCAGCTAAGTGCGGCTCATGAGCAAGAGCATTTGGATAAAGCTATTACTGCGTTTACTAAAATTGGGACGGAGTTGGGGGTGTTGAAGTGAGATTGAAATAGGCAATATCTGCTCAGATCTTTATTGCGAAGAGTTCTATAGGTAGTTCCTTCCCTTTCAAATCAATAATACCCAGGCTTTCAATTTGCCAGTCTTTTAGACCAACACTATTTACGAAATCCGCAGAGCCAATAAATTTCTCGTTCAGCTCACCAGTCATCGTTCTTATTCTTGCAGTTGTATTCATTGCGTCTCCGCTCATGGTAAGGTCTTTTTTCACAATGCCTATTTCGCCAACAGTTACAAATCCTAAATGCACCCCTATTCTGTATTCTGGTACAAGACCGTATTCTCTCCTGTAATAATCACTTTCTTTTTGAATTATTCGCCGGGCCCTTACTACTGATTGAATACATTTATGTTTATTGCTTTCAGTAGATAACCAGGAAACAACAACTTCATCCCCTACATATTGATATATCAGGCCATCGTACTCTAACAACGCCAGTGAGATATGATGTATAAAGTCACGGATGAAAAAGAAATATTTTTTATGCCCTAACTTCTCAGCAATGGGAGTAGAATTTTTTAAATCAATAAAAAGAATTATTCTTTTTTCTTCTTTTGGTTTTAAATATTTACCGATAAAAATGTCTGTAAATACCCCGGGAGAATATTTTTCATTTATTTCCAGGATTAATAAAGTAATAATGTAAAGAAGTAATCTTGCTTCAACATAATTAAGGAGCCATGTTGTTTGAAATCCGTAATAATATAGAGATCGGGAAGCACTAATTGGATTTTTGCCATAAACAAAAATATATATTATATAGAAAGTGATAACAGCATATAACGCAGTAGCAAGGCAAAGAATCAACGTCTTTAGTAAAAAATTAAGCCATAAAGGATATTTTCTAAGCCTGTTCTTTAAAGGGAAAATTAACATATAGGCCATTGCAGAATAACCAATCAGGCCAAGTATAAGCCGGAGTATATAGATGCTATCTTCCGACTGTGCAAAAGGGTACTGCTCTGTTTTTTCTGTAAAAGTGAGGGTAAGAAACCTGGTATAATCAAAAAAAGTCCAAACAATACCAATTACAAAGAGTGTTTTGAAATAATATCTTTTAAGTATGGAGTTCTTGTTGAAAATATCCGTCAATGTCATGAAAGTGGGAGATTTGCGTTTTTGGACAGTTGAATATCGATCTTTTTTAGTCATTTTGTATATAAAAATTAAATCCAGATAAAGTTCGTTTCAGGCAAAATGCTTTATTTAAGGTTAAGTTTCATAGCAACATCCTTCAACGCATCAATTCCCACATTATCCCCTCTTAATGTAACAAGGAAACGGTTGCCACTGAAAAAAGCAAGGGTACACCTGTTGCGATTCTTCCTACAGTTTTCCATAGCTCTTCCTCCATTAAAATCAATCGTTTTTACATACTCCACTTCGTCATCAGAATTTACATTTATCATATTCAGGTATTGCAGGCTAAACACTCCGGCTCCACCGGGTCCTGCACAATCAACGATTTCAAGCTTCAGGCTGGTGCTGTCATTTATTTTATAATTGGCATTAGCCACAGTGGCACCCATTGCAGCGTTTACATCCACATCTGAGACGGCAGCATCCATCAATTGTTCGGGCAGTTTTGCCTTAAGCTCATCTGTAGTCAGTGGTGTTAGTTTGGTCAGGTCTTCTTTTAATTGTTGCATATCCTGTATTACATCCTCTACCTTGTTGGGGTCAACGATTACTTGCTCTTTACCATCTTTACTACTATCTGTAATGCTGTCTTTTGGTTTTTCATTATTACAGGCAATAAAAATCAAGGATGATACAAGTAACGGGGCGAGAATGCTTTTCATATTTGGTTGATTGTTTTGAATGGTAAAATTACTTTTTATTAGTATTTTTACGATAAAAGATTTTGTCTAAGGGATTTTTCCTGAAAAAAATAGAAAAAAAACGATAAGAAGTTATGAGAAACAACTTACCAGTATTATTTTTGTTGCCTGCATGATGATAAAAAACTCTACCCACCAATTCCTTTGATTTTCCCTTAATTAATTTGTTCACCTAACTTTTTAAACAAGAGTATGAAAAAATTATTGCTTTCTTTAGCCATCGTCGCCGTAGTAATCTTTGTATTTAGTTCCTGCGCCGCCACTAA
>JAJAZO010000015.1 GCA_026785745.1 Chitinophagaceae bacterium
CTGATCTGGAGAATTATGTATTGAAACCTTTGTTCTCTTTTGCCGGGCAAGGGGTGGTAATAGATGTAACGCAAGCCGACATTGATAAAGTAAAAGACCCCGAAAACTGGATACTGCAACGTAAAGTAAAATATGCCGATGTAATTCTTACACCGGATATACCTGCCAAAGCAGAAATCAGGATATTTTATTTCTGGAAAGATGGTGCTGCAAGGCCAGTACCTGCCAACAATCTTGGGCGGTTAAGTAAAGGAAAGATGATTGGGGTGCGATATAATAAGGATAAAGAATGGGTGGGTGGAAATTTTTGTTACTTCGAAAAATAATACAAAATGTCTGATCAAATAAAAAACCTCAAACCAAAGGAAGTTGTTCCCGGCATTACCGGCTATTATGCACATGGCATCGGCCAAACACTTGGTTATGTAGAAGTAAAAGCCGGAAGTATTTTACCGGAGCATCATCATGTGCATGAGCAAATTACTTATATCATCGAAGGGCAACTCGATATGATAATTGGCGGTGTTTCCTGTCCGTTAAAAGCAGGCATGTATTATATTATTCCATCCAATATTCCTCACAGTGCGGTGGCACCGGTAGATTGTAAAGTGATAGATGTTTTTAGTCCGGTAAGGGAAGATTATAAATAAGTAAAGAAATTATTTCAACCTCCACCTTATACCCATATAAAACTCTCTTCCTCTTGTAGGCCCCCAAACAGACGAAATATCAAAATAAGGGCTGAATGGATTTTGCCAACTGACGATGGGTTGGTTTTGACGAAAGCCAAAAATATTTTCGCAGCCGGTATACACCTCAAAATTTTTAAACACATAAGTGAACTGTGCATTCACCGTAGTATAGGGCTGTGAAAAATCAGGTCGCTGGTAAGCGACAGGATTAGATTTAGTATCGGGCAACCGCTGCTTGCCAAACCAATGGATATTAATATCTGCATGAAACTTATTGCTCACCGGTTTGTAGCTGAAGGTGGCAAGCACTTTATGCCTTGGGTTAAATGGTAATACTTCTTTTTTCTCATTACTTATCCTATATACATCTAAAAAATTATACCCTGCTTTAAATTCGTACCGGTTGTACAACTTAATAAAGAAATCTGCCTGGAACCCATTACTTATACTTTTACCAGTAAAATTTTTTATAAATGCCTTTGTCGGGTCAGTATCATAATCAGGAAAAATCTGGTTGTGGAAATTGGTTCTGTAATAATCCATACTGATATAGCCGGAAATGTTTTCTCCTTCAAACTTTTGGGTAAGGTTTATACCCATGTTCAATGCTTTCTCAGGCTTCAGTGCTTCTGTAAAAACAATATCTCTTGAACTTGCCAGCAGCCCGATATTTTCACTAAAGAAATTAACGGTGCGCCAGCCGGTACCAATATTTGCACGGATGGTGAGCTTAGAAGTTGGGTCGTATTTTAATAATGTTCTTGGTGTAACATTCCAGCCAAACTGGTTGTGATTATCGGCTCTTATACCAGCTATCCAGGTCAGTTTTCCTTTTAAAAAAGTCATTGTGTTCTCTGCAAAAAGGCCGGCTACTTTTTCGTTACGTATATAATTACCACCGTAGTTTCTGTTAATAATGTTATCGGTAAAAACAATGTCTTCCTCAAGGTTCAGGGTTTTAAAACTGATGCCTGCCTTTAAAGAATGATTTTCTGATTTGGTCAATTCGTATTGCAGGTTTACAAAAGCATTAGTTTGTTTTGCGTTGTAGGAAAGAGACCCAAACCAGGAATTTTGGTTTTGGTGAAACCCAGATGTGTAAAGTGCAATCCGGTGCATATCATTAAACCGGTAACTTGTTTTGGCCCACATTTCCGGTTGATTAAAGAAAACTGTATTGCCATATACAGTGCTGCTTCCTTTATGTTTACCGGGTTCAAAAAATGTTTGGCCTCCTGTACGTTTTTCATTTAAAAAGCGAACCATAATTTCACTGCTCCATCCCCAATCCTTTTCTTTCCCAATTTTCCATTTGTTCATTACCATGTAGCGGGTTAGCAGTGGCAGGTCAAGAAAATTATCTTTATCCCTGTCGGTTTTGCTGGCAGGCTGCACCGTATGAAATGCCAGCAGGCTATGCCATTTACCGACTTTAAAATTAGTAGCAAGGTTCAGGTGCTTTTCTGCAAAACTATTCATATAGATATTGGCAAATAGTTTTTCAGAAGCATTTGGCTTTTTTGTTTCAACGTTTATTTGTCCACTGATACTTTCAAATCCCTGCAACACACTATTAGCACCTTTGGAAATATAAATATTATCCACCACTGTACCGGGAATGCCACTAATGCCATAGGTAAAAGTCAGTCCCTGGATCATAGGAAAGCCATCAATTAACACCTGGTTATATACACCTGATAAACCAAGAATCCTCAATTCCTTTGCATTGGTAATAATATTGGTTGTTTGTGGCTGCACACTGGACTGTGTTTCAAAGCAACCAGCTAAATCACAACAAGCTGATTTTTTCAATTCGACAGAAGTCAATATTTCTGTTTTAATGGGGCTAAGGTTGGACTGTATTATTCCTTCTTTTTCAGAACGGATCACTACTTCCTGTAAATTGTTGTTTGGCTTTAATATAAACAATACAGTCTCCATATTGTTTATATCAATCGTATCTTTTACATAGCCGCTATAGCTCGCAACCAGTTTGCTATCAGCAGTAGTTCTCCTGATGGAGAAACTACCATCTTCATTTGCAGTAATACCTTTCTTATTGCTTAACCAAACAATAGAAGCACCAGCAAGTGGTTGATTGTTTGAGGTAACAACCTTTCCTGAAATTGTTTGTGCAATACCGGCAATCGGTAAAAATAATGCTAAGAAAATAATATACCGGAGCATTACTTAGTTTTTAACTTTATAGGGTCTGTCTTTGGGGTCGCTGCAACCAGCAGTGTTTTCAATGGCCTTATAAATTTCTTTTGTACCAACTAATGCCGGGTTGAAAATAATCTGAAATTCAGAAACAGGTCCCATTTTACCAGGCTTGCAATCGGTCACCCCTTTTAATTCCTTTACATTATCAGACAAAGTTACCAGGTCATTTTTGCAGGTAACACCTTTCACTTTAATGGTGATAGTGGTAGCGGTATCCATTAAAGCATTTCCGTTTTGGGCAAATGTTTTGTTGCTGATGGCTGTAAAAACAAGTGCCGCAAAAATTATTCTTTTAAACATTGTTATCCTTTTTATGATTATCAAATAATGTACAAATTTAGTCTTTAAAATAAAAAACTACGGCAGTAATTGTCCGCAACTTTCTCCTTAAATATTTGTAAGTATCTATGCCATAAACACCTTAACCACTCCCATAACGGAAGATAGTAGTAGAACACATTTCCAGCAATTGAGCCTGTTCATCTTCATTCTTACAGTTTTCTGAATATAAAAATACATATTACCCCGTTTTCGGCTTGTTAATATCTAATATGGATAATCATCGGCCAAAACAGGACTGATATAGGAATTATAATTTTACTTTGACTCCCCCATTCACCACAAACCCCTCTGTGTGTGTCCAGATGTCATCAAATGTTGGATTACTATGCGGATCATTAGCTACCCGCTTGAATCTACTCTGCCGTGTATCAGTAAAGTTTTCAAAATTGATATACACAGAAAATTTCTCCCACAGCTTTTCAGCCATAAAGCCTGACTCCCAATAAGCATCCGTTTTAAATCCATTGTATAAAAACTGCGGACTGGTATTTTGCCCTAAAACCCAATATTGATTTTATACTTAGTGGCAGTGAAAAAGGAGTTGGCATATCGCCTCGATTCAATCCTGTTTATACTATTAATAAAAAAATTGATTTTTGGTATTGAATACTATAGTGGATTGGGCTCATTCAAAAAAATACTACCCGGTAATTTACAGGAACATCTGCCCGGTCCCCTGATTGATTTATATGTACATCCGATGTGGGAAGTAAACGGTGGTTTTCTATTTGGATTAACAAAAAACTTCAATCAACACACTCTTAAATTATTATTAGGAAGAAGGTGGGGAAAGTAAATACTCAAAAACAGGTGAAAGGCCCAACTAAATCAACGGAATATTTTTAAAAGCTGGTATAATACCTTTGCTGTTAACATACCCTGGTTTCTGTATAATAAATTATAATTTCTGTCCAGCACAATCATAACAGGGTAAGCTATCTGTCCATTTTCGCTGCCCAGCTTTTCTGCCAGTTCATGCACTCTATTTGTGCTATGGTAATTATAAGTAATGCCATTAAAAAAAACAGGTTCTTTGCTTTCCGCATCCAGTTCTGTAAATAAAAATACGACCTGAGCAATTTTTTTATTGAATCATCCTTTGCCAGTTGTGCATCCTGTAGCTTGCAATACACACACCAATCCGTCGTTATTCTAAGTAAAATTGGTTTGGGGTGTATTGTCATGCTATCTCTTAGCTGGTCTAAACTAATTTGCGCAAATGTTCCTTTCTTCTTTTGAGCTGTTCCAAAAAAAGGTACAATTAACAGGAGTAATAAAAAAATATACATCTTGCTCATAGTAGCCCGTTTCTGTTCTTTGACGGCAGCCGTTACCTATTTCAAAAAATAAAAAAATCTTTACTTTAATAAATTGTACCTAATTCCTACAAAACCCCTTGTGCCTTGTATGGGGGCAAAGTTATATTCCGTGTCAAATGTGTAACCATTCGGGTTTGTTACAGGGTCATTCGCAGTTTTATCAAACGGGTCGAAGGCACGGATTAATGAATATTCAGGAACAAAGTTGAAAATATTTTTAGCTCCCCCGTATATCTCTAACCCATTATTAAATTTTTTACTGATTTGAATATTTGCCAATGTAAACCAGGGCGAATATTCCGGCCTGAAATCTTTTTGTTGTATTGGCAACCGCATAGGCCCGTTATAATTACCTGTAAAATCAATCGCCACTTTTTTGGGGAAAGTGTAGCTTATTAAATAATTACCACTCCATTTGGGTGCAAACAACTGAGCTGTTTTTAATTGAGTACCCATGCCATCTTCCTCTATCTGAAACACATCCGTAAAACTAACTCCTGCCAGTATTTTCAACGAAGACTTAAACGTAAGGTCTGCATTTAAAGAAGCCCCTTGCGAAATAGCATGGCCTTTAAGATTATCGTAAATGATTTTATCAGGATCAGTATCAAAGTCGCCGGTAATTTTATTAGCGAAATAGGAATAGAAACCTGTAATATCTAATCCAATAAATAAATCAGGGGTTGGTATTTTCAACACATAGTTAAGATTACTGTTAATTGATTTTTCAGGCTTTAATGCTTCTTTTATTATTACCTGCCTGGCCCCGGTAAGTGCTGCATGATCTTCGGTAAATAAATTAACTACCCGAAAGCCTGTACCAAAACTTACCCGAAGTGTATTATTTTTATCAGGACTTAATTTATAGGCAATTCTTGGTGAGTAAATACTACCGTGTATTTTATCATAATCATACCGGAAACCTGTAAGCAATGTATTTTCATTATTTATTTTCCATTCATCCTGCACAAAAATGCCGGGTAATGGCGTTTTTGCCGGCTTGTTTGCAGGATTACTCAGATCAGCACTGGCAGTGGCTGGTGTGTTATCATCATAAAAGGTATTACGGTATGCAGC
>JAJAZO010000016.1 GCA_026785745.1 Chitinophagaceae bacterium
ATTACCGATTATACCATTACAAAAGATTCCATATTCAAAGCGGCTGTTAGTGGTGCTGGGAGTGCTTTGCAATTGTCCATGTATTGTCTTGATCAATACATTTTACAATTGGACAATGAAATTGGCCAGCCCTGGAAAGACAATAACTATGAAAAATATTTAAAGCTATCGTATCCATTTCTGCATGCTGATAAAATTAAAACACCTACCCTGTTTATGACTGGCGAAAAAGATTTTAATGTACCTGCTGTTGGCAGTGAGCAGATGTACCAGGCCCTGCGATCTATTGGAACACCCACCGAACTGATTGTTTACCCGGGACAGTTTCATGGTATTACCGTGCCGGCTTTTCAAAAAGACCGGTTTGAAAGATATGTTCAGTGGTTTGATAAATATTTAAAGGCAAAGGGATTTTAAAAGAACATAATTTGCAGCAAATGAAACCCATCAAAAATATTTTTATGAAGTTTATTATCATTTCCCTCTCCATAATTTTTTTATCAGCCTGCGGTGGCAAAGCAGATAAGAAGGAAACTCCCGGCACCGATACTACTGCTCAATCAACTCCGCCAGTCGTTAAAAATAGTACAGATACAATGGTAGTTGATAAAAATGCTGCTGTATATTATATTCCAGATTCTAACCAGATGGAAAAATGGAAAATGAAAGTGGGTGAAAGGGATTTTGCTACAGTAGAAGATGATTGGTCTTCATATATGAACAGTTCCAACGAATATTTAAAAACTACTAACCTTCCCGTACAAGATGCTTCCGGCAAAAAAGTATTGAAGTTTGTAAAAGCGGATAAGTCAGTAACGCTGGTCGGGTTAGATACACTGAGTAATTTTTGGGGTTTTTATTTATTCAGCACCAGCAAAGAACCGGAATTTGCCGATATTATTATGATGGAAGAGGCGTATAAGAAATATTTTAAGTAACAGCTAATCATTCTTTTCTCAAAATTGTTCCTCAACTTTAGGCTGAAATGAAAATTTTATCTGCCGGAGAAATACGTCTTTGGGATCAATATACGATTGAACAGGAACCCATCGCTTCCATCAGCCTGATGGAAAGAGCCGCAGGCAAATGTGTGGAATGGTTATTACAACAATACCCAGATGCCGCTTCCTTTGGCATTTTCTGTGGCAAAGGGAATAATGGTGGTGATGGATTGGCCATTTCTAGAATGCTGATTGAAAATAAATACCCGGTAACAATCCATATTCTTGAATTTGGGCACCTGGGAACAAATGATTTTCAAACCAATCTTGCCAGGTTACATAAGTTTCCACAAGCAGATATTCATTTTATACAATCAGAAGAAAATTTTCACCCGTTTCCAGCGGGGCAAATAATTATTGATGCCTTATTTGGTTCGGGATTAAACCGGCCATTAGAAGGAGTAACAGCCAACCTCGTTGAACACATCAATAAATCCCGATGCGAAATTGTTGCCATTGATATTCCAAGTGGCTTGTTTGTTGACCATTCTTCAAAAGGAGCAACAACTATTCTTGCTGATCATACGTTAAGTTTTCAGTGTTATAAACCGGCTTTCCTTTTTGCAGAAAATGAAGGTGCTGTTGGCGAAATTCATTTCCTCGATATTGGTTTGCACAATGACTTTTATAAAAAAGTAACCAGTCGTTTTGAATTACTGGATGATACTATCATCCATTCCATTTACAAACCAAGAAAAAGGTTTTCACATAAGGGGACCTATGGTCATGCACTGCTGGTAGCGGGCAGTTATGGCAAGACCGGGGCAGCCGTATTATCAGCAAAAGCTTGTCTTAGAAGCGGTGTTGGCCTTATTACTTGTCATATTCCTAAATGTGGTTACGATATTTTACAGTCAACTGTACCCGAAGCGATGGTGATGACAGATTTCAATTCATCTTTTAATACAAAAGTGGAGGATGACCTGACAAAATACGAAGCCATTGGCATTGGCCCCGGCATCGGCACTGCATCAGAAACAAAAATAATGCTGCAGCAAATTTTCGATGCTTACAGGAGTCCTGTTGTGTTAGATGCAGATGCATTAAATATTATGGCTTCGCAAAAAGATTTACTCAAACTAATTCCTGCCGGTTCTATACTTACACCACATCCAAAAGAATTTGAAAGATTGTTTGGTGAAACCGCTAATGAATTTGACCGGGTGCTACTGGCATTGCAAAAAGCAAAAGAACTGAATTGCATAATCGTATTAAAAGGACACCATACTTTTATTGCGACTACAGACGGCAAAGGTTTCTTTAATGCTACCGGCAACCCGGGCATGGCCACTGGTGGTAGTGGTGATGTACTGACCGGGATACTAACCGGTCTTTTAGCACAAGGCTACACTTCTGTTGAAACGGCTATTCTCGGTGTTTACCTGCATGGTGTGGCAGGAGATTTGTCAGCGAAAGAGCTTTCCATGGAAGCAATGATAGCAAGCGACATTTCCGATAATCTTGGGAGTGCTTTTTCAACCTTAACACCCTGATTTTAAAGCCCCTTTAGAGCCTGTTCCATGTTTGCGGGAGGTTTGGGGTATTTCCCTGCCTTACCCTATCTTTGCCGCCCGGCGAAAAAGCCGCTTTTGCTATTAATTTTTGATTAAGAATCAACTCGTATGGACAAATTGATTTATCTCGTTCCCATTATGGGACTTATTGGTCTTCTTTACACCATTGTCAAATTCAGGTGGGTGGCAAAACAGGATGCCGGTACTGACCGCATGAAAGAAATCAGCAACTACATTGCTGAAGGTGCAATGGCTTTTTTGAAAGCTGAATGGAAAATCCTGGGCTACTTTGTTGCTATCGTTGGCATTTTGCTGGCAGTAATGACTACGGCCAATCCACACTCCCACTGGTCTATTGCTATTGCATTTGTAGTGGGTGCTGTATTAAGTGCTTTCGCCGGTTTTATCGGTATGAAAGCCGCAACAAAAGCCAATGTTCGTACTGCACAGGCAGCCCGTACCAGTTTAAGTAAAGCCTTAAATGTATCATTTACTGGAGGTGCTGTGATGGGTGTTGGTGTTGCAGGTCTGGCAGTAATGGGTCTTGGTGGTTTGTATATTGTATTAAAACAAGTATTTGCGCCGGATGCAGCTATCGATTCCGAAGAAATGTTCAGGACAATTGAAGTGCTGACAGGTTTTTCTCTCGGTGCTGAATCTATTGCACTGTTTGCAAGAGTGGGTGGCGGTATCTATACAAAAGCTGCTGACGTAGGTGCTGATTTGGTGGGTAAAGTAGAAGCCGGTATCCCTGAAGATGACCCAAGAAATCCTGCTACTATTGCTGATAACGTTGGTGACAACGTAGGTGATGTGGCCGGTATGGGTGCCGACCTTTTTGGTTCTTATGTAGCAACCGTTCTCGCAACAATAGTTTTAGGTCAGCAAACAATAGTTATCAGTTCTGATGATACGCTAGCTGGATTTGCACCTGTTCTACTTCCAATGCTGATAGCCGGTATCGGTATTTTATTTTCTATCGTTGGTACATTATTCGTTCGCATCAGTGATAAAGCCGGTATCAATACACATACAGTACAGAAGGCATTGAACATGGGCAACTGGGGTTCGATGGTTCTTACTGCCATTGCTGCCTTAGGATTAGTGTACTGGTTGGTACCGGAAGCAATGGAATTAAGAGGTGTAATATTTACCAAGTGGGGAGTGATGGGAGCAATAGCTGTCGGGCTTGCTGTTGGTGCATTAATGAGCATCATTACAGAATACTATACTGCGATGGGCAAACGTCCTGTTAACTCTATCATCCGTCAATCATCAACTGGTCATGCTACCAACGTAATCGGTGGACTGGCCGTTGGTATGGAGTCAACCTTCTTACCAATATTGGTTTTAGCTGGTGGTATCTGGGGTTCGTATGAATGTGCCGGATTATATGGTGTGGCTATTGCCGCTGCGGGTATGATGGCAACAACAGCTATGCAACTGGCTATTGATGCTTTCGGTCCTATTGCAGATAATGCAGGTGGTATTGCAGAAATGAGTGAATTACCAAAAGATGTTAGAGAAAAAACAGATGTACTGGATGCTGTAGGAAACACTACTGCGGCTTCGGGAAAAGGTTTTGCGATTGCGTCTGCTGCATTAACAGCACTGGCATTGTTTGCAGCCTTTGTTGGTGTAGCTGGTATTTCAGGTATTGATATTTATAAAGCAAATGTATTAGCCTGCTTATTTGTTGGCGGCATGATTCCATTTATATTTTCTTCTTTATGTATCCGTGCAGTTGGTGAAGCTGCAATGGCAATGGTAGAAGAAGTTCGCCGTCAGTTTAAAACCATTCCGGGTATAATGGAAGGTACAGGCAAACCGGAATACGATAAATGTGTGGCTATCTCTACCAAAGCATCATTGAAGAAAATGATGTTGCCCGGTGCTATTGCTATTATATCACCATTGATAATCGGATTTATGCCCGGCCTTGGTGCAGAAGCTCTTGGTGGTTTCCTTGCCGGTGCTACTGTGTGTGGCGTATTGATGGGAATGTTTCAGAACAATGCCGGTGGTGCCTGGGACAATGCAAAAAAATCATTTGAAAAAGGCGTGGAGATAAATGGTGAGATGTTTTATAAAAAATCGGAACCACATAAAGCATCTGTAACGGGTGACACGGTGGGTGATCCTTTTAAAGATACCTCTGGTCCATCCATGAACATCCTTATCAAACTGATCTCCATCGTATCATTAGTAATAGCCCCTACCCTGGCGCAGATAGCTGCTAAGAAACAACCAGTAGCTTTACCTCCTACTCCGCCACCAACCGGAAAAATAATTAAAGCATCTGAACCCGTTGCTGCTATTAATAAAAGCAATACGGTTCAGTATCAATAAAGAACTCACCAGCCTTCGCCAATTCACCCGCCGAAGTTTTAACGAAGGCGGGAAGCTATGGCTGGTAAATAAAAGCTTAATCAGAACCATTACATTAAGTCCTGCTGTTTCTACAGCGGGACTTATTTTTTGGAACACTCTTTTGTATTGTCCATTCCGACGAAGAGCTTGTGCCGAACTTGATTCGGGAAGGAATCTTGGATTATTTCCCCGGCTGCATTGCTATTTTTAGCCCGGTTGTGTCATACTCTTGTGCTTTCTGTTCGCTACTTTGCTTTTGTTTAGCCTTCTTACTTGTCAATAGGTTTTCTTATTTTGCGGATAAATCATTCATGAGTAAAAAAGCCATTGCCCGGATCAAAATCAACAAACTCATGTATCAGGCAGTATTGAGA
>JAJAZO010000017.1 GCA_026785745.1 Chitinophagaceae bacterium
GAATTGACAGACACTATCATCAACCTTGAAACCGTAAACCCTATTGAATTTTTTGGTGTAAACAACGGTAAACTCGACGTCCTCAAAAAGAAATTTCCGCTGCTAAAAATTCTCTCCCGTGGCACACAGCTAAAATTGAGCGGTGCCCCTGAGCAGATAGATACTGCACGGGAAAAAATCTCCCTCATTGTTTCCTACCTCGAAAGAAATGGCCACATGAGCCAGAATTATTTTGAGCAGGTACTCGGGGGAGACGATGCCGAAGTAATTGACCATTTCCAGGAAAAAAACCCCAACGAAGTACTGGTGTTTGGGCCAAATGGAAAATCGGTAAGGGCAAGAACGGCCAACCAGAAAAAAATGGTGCAGGAATCAGAAAAGAATGACATCGTATTCGCCATTGGCCCTGCCGGTACTGGTAAAACTTATACCGCCGTGGCATTGGCAGTACGGGCATTAAAAAATAAACAGGTAAAGAAAATCATTTTGACGAGGCCAGCGGTGGAAGCCGGTGAAAGCCTCGGTTTTCTTCCGGGTGATTTAAAGGAAAAGATTGACCCTTACCTCCGTCCATTATATGATGCATTAGATGATATGATACCGGCTGATAAACTCGGTTATTACATGACCACCCGGACCATTGAAATTGCACCGCTGGCTTATATGCGGGGCCGAACTTTGGATCATGCCTACATCATATTAGATGAAGCGCAGAATGCTACGGAACTGCAATTGAAAATGTTCCTGACAAGGATTGGTGCCAATGCCAAAGCCATCATCACCGGTGATATGACACAGGTGGATCTGCCAAGAAACCAACGAAGTGGTCTGCAAACGACAACAAGGATTTTAAGAAATATTGATGGCATCGCACATATAGAACTGGATGAGGAAGATGTGGTTCGTCACCGCCTGGTGAAAGCCATCATCAAAGCCTATAATAAAGAACATGAAAAGGAAGAAGAAGAGTATGCCAACCGCCAAACACCAGCCATTGTAAAGAAAGATAAGCCGGCCACATAGCACTTATAAAGATTTATTACTTTGCAGGAATGAAGAGAACTGATTATTTCTTTTTATTCCTGCTTTTTTTATGCTGGTGTTGTAATAAAGCAGACTCAACACCCAAAAAATCCATGTCTTCTGCTGAGAAAGCCGCTGCCTTTAAAACGATTGACAGTACAAAACCATTTATTAAAAATGGCGATGTGATTTTGAGAAACGGACGGGATGAAGTAAGCCAGGCAGTCAGGAGTATGAACAGGAAAGATACTTCGTTCTCCCACTGCGGTCTTGTATTTATAGAAAATGATTCTGTATTTGTTTATCATGCCCTTGGTGGCAGTTACAACCCCGATCAAAAACTGAAACGGGAACTACTGGATAGTTTTTTTACCCCTGCCGGCAATATTGCCTTTTGCATCTATCGCTATAACCTGAAAAAGGAGGAAACTGAAAAATTGAAATCGGTCGTTGATAGCTATTATAAAGCAGGCTTGAAATTCGATATGTATTTTAATTATTTCTCAGACGATGTAATGTATTGTTCTGAATTTGTTTTTAAATCGCTTAATAAATCGGTAAAGGGAGCTTATAATAAATACGTCCGGCTAGATATGCTGCCTTACGGTGTTACCACAGATGATATTTTTTTGAATTAAAACTGCAGGTTGATAAAGCGGCAGGAACCATACATTTGTGTTTCAAAACCAAAAAAATAAAAAACTAAGTATCAATTATTTTGTTGTTGCGGGTGCAATAATGCTTTTAGTTGCAGGCTGCAAGGGCAAAGACAAACAAGTAGAAAACGATCCTAAAGCAGTTGTAACAGCCTTTTTTCAAAGAATGTCGGAAAAAGATGTTGATGGTGCCGCCAAACTGGCTACTAAAGAAAGCAAAGGCACACTTGATATAATAAAAAAAGCCGTTGATGCAGCCGAAAAAATGGGACTGAAGGATTCAATAGGAAAAGATGACCCTTCAGATGACTTTAAAAATATGGTAATTGGCGAAGCCAAAATAAATGTCGGTAATGCTACAGTTTCTGTTAGCAATAAGGCTAAAGACGATGGCATAAAAGAGTTTCCTTTGAAAAAATAAGACGGCCAATGGAAGGTTGATTTCAGCATGGCTACCCTTATGAAAATGGGCATGGACCAGGCTGGTAAAATGGATGGCAGCGATACTACTACCGGGGGAATGGACAAAATAAAAGATTTGATGAACAGCGATTCACTTAAGAAAGGACTGCAGGTCCTGGATAGCCTTATGAAAGAAATAGACCCTGAAAAAATGAAAGAGGCTATGAAAGAGCTGGATAAATTGAAACAATAAAAAATACTATAGCAATACTTAAAAAGCACTTCTTGTAAAGAGGTACTTTTTAATTTTACAGGTTAACAGTTTACCATATTAAAATTCTGTATTTTGCAATATGAGATTTTCACTTTTTTTAGCAGCTTCTTTCTTGTTTTTTTTAATTTCTTCCTGCAAGAATAAAGACAAACAGCCTGATAACAAATCAGAAAACAATATTGATGCGGCCAGGAATTTTATCCGGGCGGCTTTAGATGGCAAGTTTACAGAAGCCAGAAATTTCATGCTGGAAGACTCTGTTAATACTAATTATATGGATGTGGCCGAACGCAGCTACCAACGGGCAGACCAAACAATTAAAGACGGTTACCGGTCCTCTTCGATAAATATTGTTAGTGTAAAGGAAACTATTAAAGATTCTGTAACGGTTGTTACTTATTCTAACTCATTTAAAAATGATCCGGACACACTGAAAGTAATAAAATCAAACGGCCAGTGGCTGGTGGACTTTAAATACCTGTACCTCCATAATGCTGATACGTTGCATGTTAAGGAAATTATTAATGATAAAATCAAATGATCAAGAACATTCTACTGGTAGGGTTAGGTGGTGGCATTGGCAGCATTGCCCGTTACTTATGCCAGCGGTGGTTTGCAACAAATAATTTACACCCATTTCCCTGGGGAACGTTTGTGGTAAATGTAACAGGATGTTTTCTCATCGGCATTTTCTGGGGGCTTAATTTCAAATCATTTAATGATAATGACAACTGGAAACTGTTTCTAATGACAGGCTTGTGCGGAGGTTTCACTACTTTTTCTGCATTCACTTTAGAAGGTATTGGATTAATAAAAGAACAAAAATTAGCTTTATTCTTTACATACGTTGCGGCCAGTATTGTATTGGGTCTGTTGGCCACTTATATTGGTATGAAGATTACGGGATAATATAAATCAATAATAAATGCTTACGGTTAAACATCCCTGGCATGGTGCCCACTTTGGAGAAAAAGCTTCCGCAACAGTAAACGCATTGATTGAAATTCCACAAGGATCAAGATCAAAATATGAAGTGGACAAGGA
>JAJAZO010000018.1 GCA_026785745.1 Chitinophagaceae bacterium
TATCGGCTAAATGAATCCAAGGTTGCAGCAAACCATCAATGTTATCTAACCAAACAATAGTTTTGATACCATTCATATCCTGTGCCTCATTTACTCTCAATCTTTTACCATCCCATTTTTCTTTTAATTCATTGGGGCGAACTAATACCAGCACTTCCCTGTATTTTGGGTCAGGGTTATCGGGAAACAAAATAACCATGCTGTCTTCCTGGGTAACGCCACTAAGCCAAAACAGGTCGCTGTTTTGTTTAAACTGATAAATGGCATCGCCATTAGAGGATACTTCATCATTGCTTACAAAAATGGCAATGGAATTTTTTTGCATCTGGCTGATAAACCTTTTACGGTTTTCAATAAAGATATCTTTGTTGAGGGGTAAATATTTCATACGCCGAAGGTTTGGTTGGTTATGGTAAAAAAAAATACTCCGCTAAAGGTAATGAGCAAACTTATCAGCCAAATATCTTTCATCACAAAACTGGAAAAGAGGATGAGAATTGGATGATTTTCAACATTTCTCTGTTTTGACCGGCTATATTTTCAAAACAAAAACCATAAAATGAACAGTTGCCAAAAGAGGTTGGAAAATTTTAGCTTCATTCTAATGTGTAGCACTAACACTTGTTTGTGTTGAAATGGGTTAGACACTTACCTTTGTAGCCTAACAAATTCGATTGCTATTATGTCTGTTCCTACTATTAATATTCCTGTGAAGAATTTGCTTAAACTGGGATTAAAAAACACCGAATCTATTCATTATCAATCATCCCCGGAAGAATTAGTAAAGGACACCATCCGCATTGGTGAAGGAGTGCTCAATGATACCGGTGCATTGGTTATTCGTACCGGGGAGTTTACAGGCCGGTCGCCAAAGGATAAGTTCACGGTAAAAGATGAAACCACGGCTGATTCTGTTCATTGGAATGATTTCAATATTCCCATTGAGCCAAAATATTTCGACATTGTTTTCAAGAAAATAACTGATTATTTAGGTACGATTCCGGAAATATGGGTCAGAGACTGCTATGCCTGTGCCGATCCCCGCTACCGCCTGAACATAAGGGTAGTAAATGAAAAGCCCTGGAACAATTTGTTTGCCTATAATATGTTTCTCCGGCCAACGGAAAAAGAATTGGAAAATTTTGAACCGGAATGGCAAATACTCAGTGCTCCCGGATTAAAGCTTGACCCGAAAGAATGTGGAACCCGCCAGCACAATGCGGCTATCGTTTCTTTCAAACATAAAATGATTTTGATTGCCGGCACCGGCTACACCGGTGAAACCAAGAAAGGCATCTTCACAATCCTCAACTACATTTTACCCCATGAAAAAAATGTATTGAGTATGCACTGTAGTGCCAATATGGGTGATGATGGCGACACCGCTATTTTCTTCGGATTAAGCGGAACAGGGAAAACCACATTGAGTGCTGATCCTAACCGTGAACTGATTGGTGATGATGAACATGCCTGGACCTCTGACAATATTTTCAATTTTGAAGGTGGTTGCTATGCAAAAACAATAAACCTGACAGAAGAAAAAGAACCTGAAATATATAATGCCATTCGTCCCGGTGCGTTGGTGGAAAATGTCACCTTTTATCCGGGTACTAATAAAATAAACTTTGATGATGGTTCTATAACGGAGAATACAAGAGTTTCTTATCCATTGGATTTTATCAGTAATGCCCTGGAACCTTCCATTGGTGGCTTACCAAAAAATATTTTCTTCCTTACCTGTGATGCGTTTGGTGTACTGCCTCCTATTTCTAAACTAACGCCGGGCCAGGCCATGTACCAGTTTATTTCTGGCTACACAGCAAAAGTGGCGGGAACTGAATTGGGAATAACAGAACCCAAGCCAACTTTCAGTGCCTGTTTTGGTGCACCGTTTCTTCCATTGCACCCTGGCAAGTATGCCCATATGCTGGGTGATAAAATGCAGGAACACAAAGTAAATGTGTGGATGATAAACACCGGCTGGACTGGCGGCCCTTATGGTATCGGCAACCGGATGAAGTTGAAATTCACAAGGGCAATGATTACAGCAGCTCTCAAAGGAGAACTAAACTCCGTTCAGTTTGAAACAGACCCGATATTCGGAGTTGCTATTCCAACAACATGCCCGGATGTGCCAACCGAAGTATTGAACCCAATTAATACATGGGCAGACAAAACCGCCTTTACTGCGAAAGCAAAGTACCTGGCCGGTTTGTTTGTCAAAAATTTTGAAAAATATGCCGACGGTGTATCTGCTGAAGTACTCGCAGCAGCACCAAAAGCATAAACTAACTATTTCATCCCCTTTGAAACAAGACTTCTAAGTATAAAGTACAAACCTGAGTGGTTTATTGAAAAGCCCTGATAGTAGCGTAGTATCGGGGTTTTTCAATTTTTTAACGTCCTGTGGTGCAGCTAATAAAACTTTTAATGCGACTTTACGTTGATAATTAACCATGAAATTTATTCTGAAATATTTTCTTCTTCTTTCCTTGTTAGCCCCCTTTTCATTAACCGCACAGAATACGGAAGAAGAATTGCTGGAATGGAATGCCACCCGCCGCCTCAACTGGTCAGATTATAAAGCAAGACCAAACCCTAACAGTGATGCAGTGGCTACCACTACTACTGTTTTAGCTGTTGAGTATAATTTTAATAATAACCAATTTGGCTACACCATTAAGTCCCGTTTCTCCAAAACCCGTTCGTGGGGTTCGCATAAAACGGATTATATACTTGGTCATGAACAGGGGCATTTTGATATTGCAGAAGTGTTTGCCCGGAAACTGCATAAAAATTTAAGTGAGTATAAATTCAACAAGAAGACTTACCAGAAAGACCTGAAGAAAATCTATGAAGAAATAACTGAAGAAAAAGAAGAAACGCAAAACGACTACGACAAAGAAACAAAGCACAGTATTAATAAAGAAAGGCAGGCTGAGTGGTTAAAAAAGATATCAGTGATGCTGGAAGAATATGCCGGCTGGGCTGATTATTAAAGTTCAAACGAAAGCCGCACATAAGATTTTACACAATAACCGTTCTGCAAAGACGGAAACCATTTACCGGATGATTTTAATAATCGTAAAACTTCTTCATACTTCTGGTTAGGAGCTTTATTCTGTAACAGAAAATTTGACAAATCGCCATTCTTATCAACCTCGAAACGGATTTCTATGGTGTGTTTACCTTTAAACCCTTTATCAATATTCTTTTTTATAAATTTTTTCCATTCTTCTTCTCCGCCAGGGTAATAGGCTGGTTTCTCAGACCGGTCAAATATTTTATTATCATCCTCAATGTTGA
>JAJAZO010000019.1 GCA_026785745.1 Chitinophagaceae bacterium
AATGAGGAGTTCAGGACAGCAGCGTCAATATATTAAGAGCTAAAAGTAATACTACTATCAGGTTATAACCAGTCCCGTTATTTTCTCCTACCTTCAAACCATGCTTGTAAAAACATTTGGCAGTGCTGTGTATGGCGTGGAAGCTATTACTATCACCATAGAAGTAAACTGGTTAACCACCGGCAAAGATCCGATGATTGTTGGCCTGCCCGATAATGCTGTAAAAGAAAGTTTACAACGGATTGAAAGCACTTTTAAAACGAATGGCTTTCAAATGCCCCGGACAAAAGTGGTAGTAAACCTTGCCCCGGCTGATATTAAAAAAAGTGGAACTCCTTTTGATTTGCCCATTGCATTAGGCATTCTCGGTGCCTCAGAGCAAATTGAAAACCGGGATGCACTGGCTAATTATGTTATCATGGGCGAACTCTCACTCGATGGAGAAATCCGTTCTATAAAAGGTGCTTTGCCTATTGCTATTCAGGCAAGAAAAGAAGGCTTTAAAGGATTGATTGTTCCAACTATGAATGCCAAAGAAGCCGGAATGGTGAACAACCTGAATGTGTATGGTGTCACCCATATCAAAGAAGTAATTGATTTTTTTGAAAAGGAAGAAACCGGGTTAGAACCCATCGTAGTAAATACAAGAGATGAATTTTTTAATGCCCAATATGATTTTGAAATTGATTTTGCCGATGTAAAAGGGCAAGAAAATATTAAAAGGGCATTGGAGATTGCAGCTGCCGGTGGGCATAATGCAATTCTTATCGGTCCGCCCGGTGCCGGAAAAACGATGCTGGCAAAAAGACTACCGACTATTCTTCCACCACTCTCCTTACAGGAAGCACTAGAGACAACAAAAATCCATTCTGTTGCAGGTAAGCTACCTGAAAATTCTACATTAGTTTCAAAAAGGCCCTTCCGTTCTCCTCACCATACTATTTCTGATGTGGCATTGGTTGGAGGCGGCGGCATACCGCAACCCGGCGAAATTTCGCTGGCACATAATGGTGTTTTATTTTTAGATGAGTTGCCTGAGTTTAAAAGAACGGTGCTGGAAGTAATGCGCCAACCGATGGAAGAAAGAAAGGTGACTATATCACGAGCCAAAATGGCTACTGATTTTCCTGCTTCGTTTATGTTGATTGCATCGATGAATCCTTGTCCTTGTGGTTTCTACAATCATCCGGACAGAGAATGTACCTGCCCGCCCGGAACCGTACAGAAATATTTGAATAAAATATCAGGGCCGTTACTTGACAGAATTGATTTGCATGTGGAAGTAACACCAGTTGCGTTCAGTGAATTATCAGCGACAAAACAAAGTGAAAATTCCGCCAGCATCCGTGATAGGGTAATTGCAGCAAGAGAAAGGCAAGCAGAACGATATAAAGACAACCCCGGCATCTATTGCAATGCACAAATAAGCAGTAAGATGCTGAAAGAAATTTGTGTTATCAACCAGGTGGGTGCTAACCTTTTGAAAGCAGCTATGGAAAAACTCAATCTTTCTGCCAGAGCTTATGACAGGATTTTAAAAGTGTCCAGAACTATTGCTGATCTTTCTGCCAGTGATGACATCAAACCCGAACACCTGGCAGAAGCAATTCAATACAGAAGTCTGGACCGTGAAGGATGGGCCGGATAATTAATTTAAACCGCATTTATTATTTCAATGCAAAAAATTCTTTTTCTCTCCGTTATGAATGGCTCTTCCTGGGGAGGGAGTGAGGAATTATGGTATCAGGCTGCTTTGAATACAGCCCGCCGTGGTATTGAAACGGCTGTCTGTTGTTTTAATGGAACCGGAAAAGAATCCCGGGTCAATGAATTGAAAGAAGCAGGCTGCAAACTTTTCATGTTGCCCGGAAAAGAAATAACAAAGGGCCAGCTCCTGATTGGAAAAATAAAACTGAATAAGGCTGTGGCAGCTGTTCCATTTGAAGAATATGATAAGGTGATTGTAAGCCAGGGTGGATGGAAAGATGTTACTTCCGGTCCTTTTAAAAAACTATATGCAAGACTAAAAGAGTATGTGCTTATCTACCATAATTACAATGTGAATGAAAAATTTTCGCTGAAAAAATTTTCATCGCTGAAAAAATGGGCAGACAATGCCTTGAAAAACCTGGGCGACACACCAAAAATTTTCGAAGCTTTGGAAAACTCTTACTCACTCATCATACCCAACCAGGAGAAGCTCTTTAACCCGTTAACATTTGAAGTTCCTGAAACAATAACCTCTTATCCCGAAGCAGTTGAGGGGAAATATATTTTATCTGTTTTTGCAGCATTGGATGTTGAAAGAAAAGCACAGGACATATTAATTAAGGCACTTTCAGCAGCGAATTGGCAACACCGGAATTGGGAACTTCGTTTATATGGCGAAGGAAAAGACAGAGCCCTTTTGCAAAAATTAATAGTTGAGCAGCAAATGCAAACAAAAATATTGTTACCAGGTAATGCTGTTAATTACAAAGAGGCAATCAATCAATCTCACCTTGTATTGCAAGTAACAAATATTGATGCCATGCCGATTACCGTAATGGATTCTCTGGCAATGGCAAAACCATTAATTGTAAGTAATGTTGGCGATATGCCTTCCTGGATTCAGGAAAACACAAACGGCTGGGTAACCAAAACAGTATCAGTCGAAGCGATACGACAGACGCTGGAACTGGCATGGGAACAACGAAATAATTGGTCAGATATGGGAAAACAATCTTTTGACATCTTTCAGAGAAATTTTCCGGCTAACCCTGTTGATCATTTTTTGAAACAAACCGGTATTATAAATTAATCTCCTTTCCCGTTATTACATTATTGCTATCTTTCTGCCGGAAAGAAATTACTGATTAATCATTTTTGAGTAACAGATTTATGGTTGTCGGAAACGGATTATTAGCCCGGTGTTTTGAATCGTATAATAATGACGACAGGTTCCTGATTTTTGCATCCGGGGTATCCAACTCCAAAACCAAAAACCAGGAAGCCTATCTCCGGGAAACCCTATTGCTCGAAAAAAGTATAGCCGAACATCCGGGTAAAATAATTGTTTATTTCAGCACCTGCAGTGTGTATGACCCTGATGAAAAAAATTCAGCCTATGTAAAACATAAATTAAATATTGAAGCTGCCATTCAAAAATTAGCCTCACAGCTCTATATTTTCAGGGTATCCAATGTGGCAGGTAAATCTTCTAATCCAAATACCTTGCTTAATTATTTTTTTCATCATATTAAAAATGAAATCAATTTTGATTTATGGGCTAATGCCTGCAGAAATATCATTGATATTGATGATGTATTTTCCGTGGCTGACGAAGTACTGAAAAATAACCCACCATCTGTCAACCCAATAAACATAGCCAGCCCATTTAACTACACGGTAAAGGAAATTGTTGCAGCAATTGAATCCTTTCTGAATGTTAAGTCAAATTATATTGAAGTGGATAAAGGAAGCTGCTTTGAAATTGAGCTATCAGTAACGCAAACTATTTTTCAGAAAAAACAGACTAAAACCGGCGCTGAATACCTCGCATCTATGTTTGCTAAATACTTTTGATCTGCCGTAAATCAGTCCGGTTGCTTTACACAATAATTCCAAGCCCATAACATTCAGGGTAGTTAAATACACTTTTGCCGGTTGTCACAGCGAGGTCAATTACAACTCTTCTTACTTACGGAAAGCTTTCTGTATCATGAAAAATGGTACCGGCAGAATGATTGGCTGCCCATAAACCACATTCATACTTTTCCGCATAATTATGAATGATATCCACATGGGGCAAAGTCATACATTGAGTTATCAACTTTTATCCAATCCCTGTAATCAGATTTATGCAACATTATATTCTAAAAAACTACTGAAGAATATCCAAATTAAACTCCAAACTTAATGCACCTGTTTCTTTTTATATCAACCCTGTTAAGTATGTCTTCAATTATTAGTTATAGTCCGATCCAGTATTAAACTTTCAAACACCTACAAGG
>JAJAZO010000020.1 GCA_026785745.1 Chitinophagaceae bacterium
AGATTATTACAAAATATTTTTTTAGTAAAGTAAAAAAATAAAGGCTCTCTTTTTTATAAAGCATAGATATGTGTGGTATAGCAGGATCCGTAAATTATAAGTTAGACATTCCTCAACTCACCAAAGACCTCTGGCACCGGGGGCCGGATGAGCAGGATACTTTTACAACTGACAAACTTCAGTTACATCACCACCGGTTGGCCATCCTTGATATTGCATCCGGTAAGCAACCGATGCACTACAACGACCTTACTATTATTTTTAACGGCGAAATTTATAATCACCAGGAAGTAAGAAAAAAGCATAACCTGGATTGTAAAACAAACTCAGACACAGAAACTATTCTGCATGCCTATGCAAAATTGGGAGCAGCATGCCTGCATGATTTTGATGGCATGTTTACGATAGCTATTTACAATAGTTCTTCTCAACAGCTTTTTCTCGCCAGGGACAGGGCAGGAAAAAAACCGCTCTACTATTTTTCTCACAACAACATTTTTGTATTCTGCAGCGAATTAAAAGCACTTCGCAGGCAATTGCCGCTTACCATCAATGAAACGAACATACAAGAGTATGTAAGAATGGGTTATTTCTATCATGAGGCTACCGTGTATCAGCATGTGTTTGAAATACCTGCCGGTTCTTATGCATATGTTTCACTCAGTGATGAATCTGTTAAAGTGAAAGAATGGTGGAATATTCATACGTTCTATCAACAGAAAAATACTGATGATTTCAATACGGCACTTTCAAAAGTGGATGATATACTCCATGAAGCAGTAAGAAACAGGGTTGAATCATCTGACCTGGAAGTAGGTTCTTTTCTCAGCGGAGGTATTGACAGTGGTATTGTAACAGCTATCGCTAAAGAATATAGCCCCACACTTAAAACATTTACCGTTTCATTTGATGGTGTGTATGATGAAGCACCACTGGCCAGGCTGGTGGCAGAAAAACACAAAACCAATCATTACGAAATAAAAATCACTTACGATAATCTTATCAACGATGTAGAAAAGATAATGACGAATTATGGGGAACCTTTTTTTGACAATTCAGCCATACCAAGTTATTATGTAAGCAAAGCGGCGAAGGAACATCTTACTGTTATTTTAAATGGTGATGGAGGGGATGAGATTTTCGGGGGCTACCGGAGATATGTGCCATTTTCAAAGTATGATTTTTTCAAATCGGGTAAAGTGGCCCGAAAAATAGCTGCTGGTATCCATTCACTGATGCCGGCATCGCATAACAAGAAAAGTAAGTACAACTATATTTATCGCCTTACAGATATTGCCAGGAAAAATAACCTTGATATATATCTTACTTCAACCATTGATATTTTTGAAGGGTATGAAAAACATTTATTGGGTAATGATGATTTTTTGCTGCCGGTAAAAAGGGATTTTGATG
This sequence comes from Chitinophagaceae bacterium, assembly GCA_026785745.1. Taxonomy (GTDB): domain Bacteria; phylum Bacteroidota; class Bacteroidia; order Chitinophagales; family Chitinophagaceae; genus JJ008. The sequence goes on from JAJAZO010000020.1 coordinate 1,414, forward strand.
CCATGAATGATTCCGGTTTGTCGGGCTTGCAGAAAATCATGAACCTTGACTTTGATAATATTCTTACCGGCATACTACTGGTAAAAATGGATATAGCCACGATGGCGAATTCTTTGGAAGGCAGAAGCCCGTTGCTTTGTAAAAAAATACTAGAGTACGTACCCGGACTTCCTGATAATTATAAAATACGGGGTGTACAAACAAAATACCTGCTCCGCAAACTGGCAGAAAAATATCTTCCTGAGCTATTGATTAATCAGCCAAAGCGGGGCTTTGAGCCGCCGTTAAAACAATGGGTGAATAATCAATTACGCCCAATAATAGGGGACTACCTGATGAGCAGTAATGCTTACTATAAATCATTCATCAGCCAAAAATTTATTGAAGACCTTTTTAATGATAAAGTAAAAGTGCCGGCAGAGAAAAGGATTAAAATGTTGTGGCTGGCTTTTACCCTGGAGCTTTGGTATCAAAAAGTGTACAAGCAATAAGTGTGGAAATGAATACGGGGACTTTTGTTATATCACTTGATTTTGAAATACACTGGGGTGTTAGCGACCATCATACCATTGAAAGTTATAATGAGAATTTGCGGAATGTACCCCGGATTGTAAAACGATGTTTACAATTATTCAGGGAGAAAAATATACATGCTACCTGGGCCACAGTCGGTATGCTGTTTTGCAAAAGCAAAGAAGAGTTATTCGCTTATGTAAAGCCAGAACACAGACCTGATTATGTGCGGAAAGAAATTTCCAATTATATAGTTGCTGAACAGGCCGGCAATAATGAACAGGATGACCCTTATCATTATGCACCATCCCTGGTAAGAGAAATAATTGATACACCGGGGCAAGAAATGGCGACTCACACTTTTTCTCACTATTACTGCCTCGAACCCGGACAAACACCTGAAGCTTTTTTTCATGACCTGAGTGCAGCCGTTGCCGTGGCAAAAAAAGAGAATGTGAATTTGTACAGCATTGTTTTTCCTGCCAACCAGTTTAAGAAAGATCATTTGCTTGAATGTAAGAAGCAGGGAATAAAATGCTACCGGGGCAATTATCCATCCTGGATGTATCAGCTAAAAGCAAAAGCAGAAGAAGGATTGTGGAAACGATTTTGCAGACTGGCCGACACCTATCTTCCGGTAAATGGGAGCCGTTATGTAGAAGTAACGATGGAAGATGGTTTAATGAATATTCCGTCCAGTTGTTTCCTGCGACCTTATAGCAGGAAGCTATCTTTTTTAGAAGGATTAAGGGTGTTGCGGATAAAAAGAGAAATGACTGCCGCCGCAAAAAAGAAGAAGATTTATCACCTGTGGTGGCATCCGCATAATTTCGGACAGAACATGGAAAAGAATTTTGCCATTTTACAAAAAGTGCTGGAACATTACCAGACGCTGGAAAAGAAATATAACATGCAAAGCCTTTCTATGGCGGAGATATATAACAAGGTGACTTTATCCGGCCAATAGAGCTGCTTACCATGAATAAGAAAATTGTTTTATTGTGCACCGAATGTTATTCCACCACAGCTCTTTATAATTATATCAATAAAGACTACCCGATTGAAGCGATAATTACGGAAAATCCTTTGCGGGGTATGGCATTGGCTAAAAGAAGATTTAAGCGGCTTGGTTTTTTCCGTGTATGCGGACAGATAGTTTTCTCTTTATTGATTGTTCCGGTTTTAAGCCTTTTTGGTAAGAAGAGAGTAAATGAAATAAAACAATCATATTCGTTTGACGAGTCAGGTCTTCCAACAGAAAAAATTACTCATTTCGCTACCGTTAATGACGAAGCCTGTATTTCCTTATTGGAAAAAATAAATCCAGATATAGTGCTGGTAAATGGTACAAGAATCATTTCAAAAAAAATATTGGAACGGTGCAAAGCCGTATTTATGAATATGCATGCCGGGATAACGCCGCAGTACCGTGGTGTACATGGCGGTTATTGGGCAGTGGCAAATAATGACCTTGAAAATTGTGGTGTTACGATTCATTTGGTAGACAAGGGGATTGATACCGGTGGTATTTTATATCAGAACAAAATAACAGTGACCCGGAAAGATAATTTTACAACTTATCCTTTTTCTCAATTGGGAGAAGGGATGCCATTGGTAAAAAAAGCAATTAGTGATGCGGTGCTTGGTCAGTTAAAACCATTACCACATCCATCATCATCTGGTAAATTATGGTATCATCCGACCATTTGGCAATATTTATATTACCGGTTATTCAGGAATACGAAATAATATGAGTGAAGAAAAAAAGAAAGTAGCCTTAATCGAAAACCATGAACTTGGTGTTTATTCCATCCGGCATGATTTGGTGATGGAACTATCAAAGAATTACGAGATCACTGTATTGACAGAAGTAGATGGTTCTTTTGAGAATGGTGATTTGGAGGGTATTGTAAAATTTGTAGATGTAGGAAAAAGTGTATTGAATCCGCTTTCCGCAGCCAAATACAATTCAAAATTGCATAAAGCATTAAAAGAGTTGAAACCGGCAGTATGTCTCACTTTCACCATTCGCCCCGCTATTTATGGAAACATTGTTACCCGCAGATTAAAAATTCCCACTATTTCCACTATTACCGGTACTGGTCCTTTGTTTGACAGCAAAAGTGTATCATACAGGGTAGCCCGTTGGTTGTATAAAAGGGTGTTGAAAAAAACAAAGTTTGTTTTCTTTCCTAACTTTGATGACCTGAACGGTTTTGTAGAAAGAAAATATATAACAAAGGAACAGGCAAAAAGGGTTCCGGGCTCGGGAGTAAATTTTGAAAAATATCAACCCATGCCTTTTACAAGAAGTAATGATGGAAAATTTATTTTTCTCTTTATAAGCCGGTTAGTAAAAGATAAAGGAGTAATGGAATTTGTAGAAGCCGCTTCTATGCTAAAAGAAAGTTATCCCGATGCTGAATTTCATATTATCGGCCCGCTATGGGGCGGTAATAAAAAATCACTGACTGTTACGAAAGAAGAACTAAACGGATGGATTGAAAAGAAATGGATTGTTTATCATGACAAGCAGAAAGATGTAAAACCATTTATGGCAGATGCAGATTGTGTGGTAATGCCATCATACCGGGAAGGAATGAGCAATGTATTGCTCGAAGCTGCCAGCATGGCCCGGCCATTGATTGCTACCAATGTTACCGGCTGCCGTGATATTGTTGACGATGGAGTAAATGGATTTCTTTGCAATGTAAAAGATGGAAAAGACCTGGCAGCAAAAATGAAAAAGATGATGAGTCTTTCCGCAGCAGAAAGAGAAGAAATGGGAAAAAAAGGAAGAGAGAAAATGATACGGGAGTTTGATAAAAGAATAGTGGTAAAAACATATATACAGGCAATAGACGAAGTCGTCCATGGAAAATAAACAACATGCTTTCACCCTTTCGATAGATTGGGAAGATTTTGGACAATTGCTCGGACGGGACAGAAGCGGTGTGTTAACGCCGTCACTTCCAAAAACCATTGACCGGCAAACCGATATTATACTGGAGATGCTGAATGAAAGCGGTAAGAAAGCTACTTTTTTTATACTCGGTATGTTAGCTAATCACCGGGCCGATTTGGTAAAGAAAATTGCAGCCGAAGGACATGAGATTGGGATGCATGGGCAGCATCATATCAATATGAGGACTCTTACCAGGGAACAGGCATTTAATGATTTGAGTGATGCTAAAAAACTAATCACAGATATTATCGGCGGACCAGTGTATGGATACAGGGCGCCTTATTTTTCTGTGGATGATAGTAACTTATATGTACTGGAGATTTTAGCGGAGCTTGGATTGATGTATGATAGCAGCATTTTTCCTATTAAGCTGAAACGATACGGTATCGCCAACTTTCCAAAGGAAGATGCTTTATATCTTTTACCAAATGGAAAAGAAATTGTGGAACTGCCACTTACAACCGGGCGGTTTAACGGGAAGGATATTCCTGTTGCAGGAGGTGGATACATCAGAGCCTTTCCTAAATTTTTCCTGAACAGAATGTTCAAAAAACTGAATGACGGGCAGCAAAATGTAATGCTGTATATGCACCCTTACGAGTTTGATACAAAAAGGATTGATTGCTCCACTAATTACCCGGAAAATTCGAATTTTTCAAAAACAAAGACTTTTTTAATTAATTTGCGGTGGAATTTATTCCGAAACTCAATTCGGGGAAAACTGAAATCGTTACTAAATCAATACGAATTCATCACCTGTTTTAAAAAAGCAAAACATGTCAAAACCACAACACACAGCCCAAGAATTCTGGGACGTCCGCAGTGATCTTTTCGCCAACTATTACAAAAAGCCTTCGCTTTTTGATAAACTTTTCCGCAAAGCAGTTTATACAAGAACGGCAGTTGCCTTAAAAGTGATTAAAGAATATGGTAAATGCACAGTTTTGGACATTGGTTCCGGACCCGGTGTAAACAGTGTAACATGGCTCAAAAATTCTGAAGCCAGCCACTTGCTTGGTATCGATTTTGCAGAAAGTATGAACCAATATGCAAGAAAACACACCGGGGAAGAAGGTGTTGCAGACCGAAGTAAATTTATTGAAGGAGATTTTCTAACATATGATTTTGGAGGACAGACTTTTGATGTTTCTGTAGCAGTTGGTGTGCTTGATTATACGAAGGAATCAGATGCCTTAATCAAAAAAATGGATAAGGTTTCGGCTAAGGCATTCGTGGTGTCCTGGCCGTTGGATGGAATACGAATGGCATTGCGCCGCCGCCGCTACACCTGCCCGGTTTATCATTATAATGAAGCCGATGTTCGCCGTCTGCATGAAGGTTGTAATATTAAAAATCTTGAAATCATTCCAACCCAAGGGGGCATGGTAAGCATCGCCAGAAAATAACTTTATCCCTCTTAATTATATTGATTAACAGCCTGCAAATTTGCAGGCTGTTTTTTTTTAAGGAGAATTTTTATCTAAACTACTTTCCCGGATCCCATGATAAAACCCATTCATTTTAAACGATTTAGGCAGGAATTAAGCATTTTTTCGATAAGGGTATCGGAGATTTACTTTTTCGATAGGTGTAGAAGTACCCGATTTATTCATTTACCACCAGCCAAACCTTGCATCGGCGGTGAATCACTTCTATTTTTAAGTTCGAAATCCAAAAATCCAAATCGAATGAAATCCACACTCAAAAAACCTGTGGCAATTGTGGGCTATTCCGGTCATGCTTATGTTATCATTGACATATTGCTCAGTGCCGGTCGCCTCGTAACTGCATATTGTGATCAGGAAGCCAAAAAATTTAACCCTTACCATCTTGATTATCTCGGAAGAGAAGGTGATGTAGTAAACAAACTGAAAAAGTTTGATTTTTTTGCCTGTATAGGTCACAATGGTATCCGGGAAAAAATTCACACTCAATTAAGCCAGTACCTCGGTAATCCAATTAATGCTATTCATCCAAGTGCTGTTATTTCAGCCTCTGTAAAAATGGGTGATGGTGTTATGATTGCTGCTAATTCCACCTTGAACCCTTTAGTGGAAATTGGCCAGGGAGTAATTTGTAATACATCTACCAGCATAGATCATGAATGTGTGATTGGTGATTTCAGCCATATTGCACCGGGAGCAGTTTTGTGTGGTAATGTAATAGTGGGGAAAGGAACATTTATCGGAGCCAATTCTGTTGTTCGCCAGGGAATAAAAATTGGCAACAATGTAATCATCGGTGCCGGTACAGTGGTGGTAAAAGATATTCCTGATAATGCTACAGTAATTGGTAACCCGGCCCGTCAATTGGTGAAGAAACCTGCCCGTAAGCTGGTGGCCGCTTAAGAATTAATTCAATCTTTTTTATAAACCTGCCCGATTTGTTGCTGAAGCACAAAGATTGGCAGGTTTTTTCGTTTCTGTTTATAGCAAGCTGCTTACTCATGTATGGCCAAATCTTAATAACTTCGCTACGCCTCAGAGCCGTATAATATTGATGTGTGAAATAACAGATTATGAGCAACAACAAGAGTAAACTGAAAGTTCTTTTTATAGGGAAAGCCGAGAATTTTTATGCCAGGGTTGCTGCTGATTTTATTCAATTGCATTTTGAAAATCCAATAATTGTTTTTTCAAAGAGGTCAGCTCCTTTTCCCGAAGAGTTATATGAATGGAAAGGTGATTTATTAATATCTTACCTGGCGCAATGGATAATACCAAACCGGTTGCTGGCAAACGCTGACCTCGCCGCTATCAATCTGCATCCGGGCCCGCCGGAGTATCCGGGAATTGGCTGCACCAACTTTGCCATTTATAACGGGGAAAAAGAATTTGGTATTACCTGTCATCACATGTTATCAAAAGTAGACTCAGGATCACTGATTGCTATAAGACGGTTTCCTGTTTTTAAAACAGACACGGTTTATTCAATAACACAAAGAAGCTATGTTGAAATATTGCACCTCTTCTTTGAGTTGATAAGCGGATTGCTGCAAGGAGATAATTTTCCTGAAAGCAAGCAAACCTGGACAAGGAAACCTTACAAAAGAAAAGACCTTGATGAACTGTGTGAGTTGAGAGAAGGAATGACAGACGAGGAAATGCAACGAAGAATAAAAGCCACCACTTATGGCGATGAAGTGTGGGCATTTAAAGTGACCGAAAAAGTGCGAGCCTGAAAGAGTGATATGAAATCACATAGACACATCGACTTCTATGTGAAAAACTATTTTTCTCTGTGCCTATGTGGTTCAAATGAGTTAGCGGTTGCTATATGAGGATAGTCAATTAAATGAAAATGCACACCAAAGACCAATTCCATACACTGCTACACCCTCTCTATTTTTTTATGCAATTGTCCCGGACAGCTTATGCCAAATATTCAGCTAATAAAATATTGGTTCATGCTGAAGCAATCAGGCGGGCAAACCGGAAAGTATATAAATTATTGATTGAAAAAACTTCTTATATACCGGATGAATTACAG
>JAJAZO010000021.1 GCA_026785745.1 Chitinophagaceae bacterium
ATCTAGCTGCTGCTGCTTTACAAAGAATTGGAACTGAAGAAGCGGTAGCGGTTAAAATCAGAAAAAATTATGAAGATAAAATAAGGAATAAAAAAATGCCTGCTGCGGTAATGGTAAATGCCGGGCTTGAAAGTTAATTTAGAAAAGTATTCAACAACAGTTTTAAGGAATTAACGATTATAAAAATAAATATCATAGCCAGGGAATGGACAGTTATTCGAAACGAGGTAACAGGAGTAATATTAGGAAGAAAACATAGTGCAGCAATTGCAGTAAAGACTAAAGAGGGTAATTGTGCTTTATACTATTTTCATATTGGGCAGCCATATACCGGAAGTGGCTATGGCCTTTCTGCAGAAAATGCCAGAGGCTTTGATGGCGAATTGTTATGTGATAATATAAAGTAAACGTTTTGACACTCTATTAATCACTTATTAATCCATATTTATAGCATGATAACCCAATCCGGGCACTTATTCATTAGTTTTTATTACGGATAGCTACTAAGTATCTTTAATTATTCTGAATATAACTAATAACATCATAAAATCTTTACAAATGAAACTTACTATTCTTATTATCGTATCTGTAGTTTTTGCTTCTTGTTCTGGTACTGCAGACAATAAGGTGCCAGAATTAGCTAATGAAATGTGTGGTTGCTTTACTGAATTTTAGCAATCATTGAGCCCTGAAGGAAAAGACCTGATGAAAGCGGTATCAATTGCAGCTAACCCGCAAACAGAACTGATGACAGGGATGTCGAAAATAAAAACAGAAGATGCTGTTTCTTTTGCAGAAAAGATAAAGTCAAATGGAACAAAAGGCTCCCAGGTGTACAATTGTATGGAGGCTTTTGATAAAAAGCATGGCAAAGAAACAACAAAAGACAAAGGAGCATTAACAGAAAAGTTACTCAAAGAAATGCAGTCGCAGAACAACTGCCCGGTAGTTGCTGCTATTGTAAACCTTAGCCTGGCAAATACAAAATCAAAATAATTGAGCGGTTATGATTTGATGGCTTTCTCAATATTCCGGTCTGGTATCAGCCATATAATGTAAATAAAGATAATTAAAGCACCCGTTAAAGCCGGGTGAATAAATGCTGCCGGTATCGCCAGTGTATTAATAACATTCGAAAGCATTCCTTTCTTTGTTTGTTTTCGCAAAACTTCCTGCAATGCCTCATTATCCGGATTAGCTTTCTTAATTGCTAACAGCAAAATATAATAGGCAATACCACAGAAATTTGCCAGCAATGCATACACAAAAACAGGATTTATCCCAAATTGATTCTCACCCACCCAAGCTGTTGCAAAAGGCATAAGCGAAAGCCAAAACAATAAATGAAGATTAGCCCACATGATGCCGCCATTTACATTTTTTATGGTATGTAACAAATGATGATGATTCCCCCAATAGATACCAAGCATTAGAAAGCTAAAAACGTAGCTTAAAAAGATGGGCCATAAGCCTTGTAATGCATCCCAACTGGTATCATGCGGTACTTTTAATTCCAGCACCATGATGGTTATTATGATGGCAATTACCCCATCGCTGAAGACTTTTAATCTCTTTTTTTCTCATACCACAATATTAAAATTAAATTTACAAGTAATTAATATTCCATGATCGGTATTAAAGCAGTCCGTCAATTAGCCTTATCATTTCCTGAAACGGATGAGGATCCGCATCCGATAGCTATCGGATTTGAACGCCGGGCATTCCGGGTGAAGAAGAAAATATTTGCTACACTTTCAGAAAAAGATATCACAGTTAATTTGAAATTATCACTATATGACCAATCGGTGTTTTGTGCTTTTGATAAATCCGTAATCTATCCTGTTCCCGGTGGATGGGGGAGAATGGGCTTTACATTTGTCAATTTGAAGAAGGTGAAAAAAACAATGTTTATAGACGCATTGACAGTTGCTTATTGTAATATAGCACCACCTAAGCTGGCGGCGGCATTTCTTCCCCGTTGATTTATTAAAAGTAGTTTGTAAAACACCATCATCTTCCTGCACTTTTATTTTCCTACATTTGTTATGTAATTGCTTGCACATGAAAAAAATTGTAACCGCCGTGGGTGGTATGCTCATTGGCATACTTGCCATGTCACAGGAACAGGATAGCCGTTTGCTTCATACACAGGTACAGGGAAAAGGAATAGAAGTGGCTTCCAGAATAATACAATTAAAATTACCATACACATTTACCGAACAAGGAACAATTGAAGAAGCAGCTAATGATAAGCTTTATTCTGCCAATGTAAAAGGCAGAAAGCTTCATGGTGACTGGCAAAGCTGGTACCCGGATGGGTTGCCCTGTGATTCAGGGACCTTGATAAAGAATTTGCCTGATGGCGAATGGAAGCACTGGAATAAAGAAGGGCAATTAATAGCAATCCGGAATTATGATGCCGGTAAATTTCACCAGGTGCTGGAAGAAATATTGCGGTATAATCCCAAAAGAAATTTTTATTATCTCAGTACATTATTTCAAAAAAACAGGCAAGCGGCTCTGCATTACCTGGATGTATCTTATTCTTTTCCGGGAAATAATGCTGCAAGCATTTATTCTTCTTTAAAAGAATTGGTTAGTGCTAATATTTCAGGTAAGTATCATTATAAACCGGTGTTCGAAAAATGCATTCAGGATGGGTTATACATGAATTTTTTTGCCGACGGGAATATAAAAGATTCCGGGTATTATAAAAATGGTGTTCGCTATGGAAAGTGGATTCTCCGGGATTCGGCTGGCTCCAACTGGCAGCAGGGGGCATACCATAATGGCAGCAGAATAAAAGAGTGGAAAGTTTATAATAATGATAATAAATTGCTGGAGTTGATTTTTTATAATAACACCGGGCAGGTAAGCTGGCGCAAAAGGATGAACCGCCAGTAGTGGCGTTAAGTCCTGTGTTTCAACCGTTGCTTTACTAAATCTGATTTTTTGGGACATTTTAGCCCTTAGTATTCCCAATACGGGTAGGAAATATTTATGCTGCAATAACGTTTTTCCATAGGTGATAAAACGGCAAAATCATTATCTTAGCCCATAAACCTTTCTATGGCAGAAGATAACAAGTATGTTTTTTTGAACCGGGACCTTAGCTGGCTTAGTTTCAACCACCGGGTATTGATGGAAGCAGGGGACAAGAATGTTCCGCTATACAGCCGCATTTCTTTTTTATCCATTTTCTCATCCAACCTCGATGAATTTTTCAGGGTGAGGATGCCGTCCATTTTTGCTTTTACGAGTATCGAAGCAAAAAAAACGTCCATCCGGGAAGAATATCCAAAAGACCTGGTGCAGCAGGTGCAAAGCACTGTTCACCAGCAGTTGGAAGAATTTGGAAGCATATTGAAAAAGCAAATACTACAGGAGCTGGCAGACAATCATATCTGGTTATATTATGATGACCACATCCGCAGTGAGCATAAAGAAACAGTAAGAGAATATTTCTTATCGAAAGTGCTGTCTTTTTTGCAACCGATTATTTTGCGAAAAGAAAATCAGCCTGATGTTTTTTTAGATAATAATGCCCTTTATTTTATCGTGGATATGGAAACGGAAGATCAGCCGGGTGTACATATCTATGCTGTATTGAATATTCCTTCTGCCAATCTTCCCCGTTTTTCAGAATTGCCGATGCTGGGGGATGATCATTACATTCTTTTCCTTGATGATGTAATACGGGAGAATTTGCAGGAAGTATTTCCTGCCTTTACCATACATGGTGCATGGAGTATCAAATTAACCCGTGATGCTGAAATGAGTATTGAAGATGAATTCATCGGGGATTTGGCAGAAAAAATTGAAAAGCAATTAGAGAAAAGGGAAGTGGGCCATGCTACCCGTTTATTGTATGACCAAACCATGCCCGAAACAGTAAAAGATTTTATACAGAAATATTTAATTATTCGCAACGAAGAAATGGTAGAAGGCGGCCGTTATCATAACTTAAAAGACCTTGGCAGTTTACCAAATCCTTCAAAAAATAAACTAACCCATCCAAACTGGCCATCAGCAGTGCACCCCGGGTTTCATAATCATCGCTCCGTCTTTCAAAGTATTACCGAGCAGGAGAAAATGCTTCACCTTCCTTATCATTCTTACAACTATATTCTTCGCTTCTTTAATGAAGCAGCTATTGATCCGAATGTAAAAGAGATTTACGTTACCCTCTACCGGGTGGCTGCAGATTCGCATATTGTAAATGCATTGATCAGTGCTGCCAAGAATGGCAAAAAAGTAACGGTATTTGTGGAACTGAAAGCAAGGTTTGATGAGGCTAATAACCTGAAGTGGAGCAAGAAGATGAAAGCGGCCGGTATAAAAATCATTAACAGCATACCGGGTTTAAAAGTGCATGCTAAGGTGGCATTGGTTAAAAGAATTGAAAATAAGGAATGGAAGAATTATTCTTTCATGGCCACTGGTAACTTTAATGAGGCTACCGGAAGATTTTATACTGACCATGTACTTTTTACCTCCAATAAGGATTTTGGTATTGAACTGGAATGGTTGTTTGACTATCTGCAAAGCCGCAAGCAGCCTGCGGAATATATGAAAATACCTTTCGAACATTTATTGGTTTCACAGTTCAATCTTATAAAACGCTTTGATAAACTGATAGAAAGAGAAATAAAAAATGCAAAGAAGGGACGACCTGCCGGCATCATCATTAAGTTGAACAACCTGCAGGAACGGGCCATGATAGAAAGGTTGTATGAAGCCAGCAGGGCATGGGTAAAAGTGCAGTTGCTTGTTCGCAGTGTATGCAGTCTGGCACCGGGAGTAAAAGGCCAGAGTGAAAATATCACTGTTCATCGCATCGTGGACAAGTATTTAGAACATGCAAGGGTTTTTGTATTTCATAATAGCGGAGAGCCGCAATACTAAACGGGCAGTGCCGACTGGATGAACAGAAATATACACAGCCGTATTGAAGTGGTATTCCCGATATACGATGCAAAGTTTGGCGAAGAGCTGAATCATATTCTGCAATTGCAGTTGAATGACAACACAAAAGGAGTAATGGTAACAACAGCGTTAGACAATCCAAGGAACAGTAATGATAAAGCCCCGCTTGCTGCGCAGCAGGCAATTTATGAGTTTGTGAAAGGGATGGGTAATTAAAATAAATATTCTTATTCCCCAAACCATTCGTTATGCTGCTCCTGCACCCGTATAAACGTAGTCCGTTTGGTTAGTTCCTTTAATGATTGTGCGCCGACATACGTACAAGTGGAACGAAGTCCGCCCAATATATCCAATACAGTGTCCGACACACTACCACGGAAAGGTATTTCAATGGTTTTGCCTTCGGAGGCACGGTATTCAGCTACGCCATTGGCATATTTTTCCATCGCTGTTTCCGAACTCATTCCATAAAATTGTTTGTACTTACTTCCATCTTCTTTCTCTACTAACTGGCCGCCACTTTCTTCATGACCCGCCAGCATGCCACCCAACATTACAAAATCAGCACCGCCGCCAAAAGCTTTAGCTACATCTCCCGGCACTTTACAACCACCATCAGAAATTATTTGCCCTCCCAGGCCATGTGCTGCATCTGCACATTCTATAATGGCTGATAGTTGTGGGTAACCAACCCCTGTCTTCACTCTTGTAGTGCAAACAGATCCGGGGCCGATTCCTACTTTCACCATATCTGCACCAGCCAATAATAATTCTTCCACCATTTCTCCGGTTACCACATTGCCGGCGATGATAACTTTTCCCGGATGTTTTTCCCGGGTTGATTTTACAAAGTCTACAAATTTCTCGGCATAGCCATTCGCCACATCAATACAGACAAACCGTAACGTTGAGTTTTCTGCTAGTATCACCGCCAGTTTTTTTGCATCTGCATCATTAGTGCCGGTGCTTACCGCAATTTGTTCAGTAATGGCAGTGCCGCCAGTTTCCATAAAAGTTTTCCATTGTGCCGGAGTGTAATGTTTATGCAGTGCTGTAAAAAGTTGGTGCTCTGCTAATGCAGCCGCCATTTCCATTGTACCCACGGTATCCATATTGGCTGCCATAATCGGAATGCCCTGCCAGGCATCACCACCATGCAGAAATTTAAATTTTCTAGCAAGGGTTACTTCTGCACGGCTGCTAAGCGTAGACCGTTTTGGTCTTATCATTACATCTTTAAAACCCAGTTTGATATCATTTTCTATTCGCATGATTATAGTTGTTTGAACGCTGCAATTTACCGAAATGAAAAACTTCAGGAAAAGGAACTTGTGTACCCGGCTGAATTGCTGTTATTAACGGGGTGAAGGATAACCGGGGTGCAAAAAAATAACTTACTTTCATCTTTAATATTAATCCTGAATTTTAAAGTGATTGTATGAAATTAGGTTTCTTGACAGTAATTCTTGCAGGTAGTTTTTTGTCTTTTTCCACTGCTGGTAGCAAAGCCAAAAAAGGCTGGGTGTCTTTATTCGACGGAAAATCACTGACGGGCTGGAAAATAGGTGCTAATGCCGGAACATTTACGGTTGAAAATGGGATGATCATGGTAAATGGTAATGTATCCCATCTTTATTATGATGGTGCTGTCGCTGATCATGCATTCAAAAATTTTGAATTTAAAGCAGATGTGATGACGACACCCGGGTCTAATTCCGGTATTTATTTTCATACCGTCTTCCAGGAAAGTTCATGGCCAAAGAAGGGATATGAAGTGCAGGTAAATAATTCGCATACCGACTGGCGAAGAACGGCTGGTTTATACGGGGTGCAGGACGTAAAAACGAAATATGCAAAAGATGATGAATGGTTTACTATGCATATAAAAGTAGAGGATAAAAAAGTGAAGGTATGGATCAACAAAAAATTAATAATTGAGTATACAGAGCCAGATGGAGTGCAAAGAGAAGAAGGTATGAAAGACCGGGTGATTTCCCGGGGCACATTTGCCTTGCAGGGACATGATCCTGGCAGCAAAGTTTTTTATAAGAACATTAATGTGAGAATACTGCCGGATTAATGTACCGGTGTAGGTGGAAACGAATGTATGCTATGGTCAGCCGCTGAATGTCTTATCTTTAGCCGCATTAAAACCTGCTATAATGTCTTTTGAATGGAAAGGGGTTTTCCCTGCTTTACTTACACCTTTTACTGCTGATGATAAGCTGGACCTGGATATGTTCGAAAAGAACCTGGCGGCACAACTGGATGCCGGAATTCATGGTATCATCATTGGTGGTTCGCTGGGAGAAGCCAGCACTATTACGGAGAAAGAAAAAGAAGAACTCGTTGAATTTTCTGTGGAATACCTGAATGGAAAAATTCCGGTGATATTAAATATTGCAGAAAGTACAACGAAGGATGCCTTACTGCAGGCGGCTAATGCGAGAAAATGGGGAGCTGATGGTATTATGCTCCTACCGCCTATGCGATATAAAACAGATGACAGGGAAACCATCGCTTATTTTAAAGCGGTAGCAACATCTACAGATATTCCTATTATGATTTATAATAACCCACCGGATTATAAAATAGATACAAGGCCCGATATGTTTGATGAACTGGTGGAATGTAAAAACATTACCGCCTTAAAAGAAAGTTCGAGAGATGTGACCAACCTGACCAGAATGAAAAATCGTTTTGGTGACCGGTTCAACGTTTTATGCGGAGTGGATACACTGGCCATGGAAGAGCTTTGTCTTGGTGCTGATGGTTGGGTAGCAGGTTTGGTCTGTGCGTTTCCCAAAGAAACAGTAACCATTTATAACCTGGTGAAAGCAGGAAAGATAGAAGAAGCTGCAAAAATTTATCGTTGGTTCATGCCGTTGCTGGAATTAGACATTCATCCAAAGTTGGTGCAGTATATCAAACTGGCTGCGGCGCAAACCGGAATCGGCAGCGAATATGTAAGAGCACCAAGATTGGTATTGGAAGGAGCGGAGAGAGAAAGAGTGCTGAAAACTATTAATGATACTATTACTGTAAGGCCAACTATTCAATAATAAATATTCAATATTCAATGTTCAACGACGCAACGATACCAGAAATAGAAAACGCCATGCAACAGGCTTGGAAGGCATTTTATATTTACAGGAAATGTTCGTTGAAGCAACGGGCTGATTTTATGCGGGCCATTGCCAGGGAATTAGAAGCATTGGGCGATGAGTTATTAAAACTAACCGGTGAAGAAACGAACCTGCCCGAAGCAAGGTTGAGAAACGAAAGAGGAAGAACTATTTTTCAGTTGAATCAATATGCTGATGCTTGCGAAAAAGGTGATTGGCTCGAAGCAAGAATTGATACAGCCATTCCTGATAAAGCTCCACCAAAGCCGGATATACGAAAGATGCTGATGCCCCTTGGCCCGGTGGTTGTTTTTGGGGCAGCTAATTTCCCTTTTGCTTATTCCACTGCCGGTGGTGATACCGCTACTGCCTTTGCAGCCGGTTGCCCGGTTATTGTAAAAGCACATCCTGCACATGCTGGTACCAGTGAGTTGGTAGCAAAAGCAATTTTGAAAGCTGCTGCTGATTGTGAAATGCCGGAAGGAATCTTTACTCATATTCATGGTGCATCGTTCGATATTGGCAAAGCATTAGTAGAACATATCTATACAAAAGCTGTTGGGTTCACCGGTTCATTTATTGGTGGCAAACAATTATTTGATTGGGCTAATCAACGGAAAGTGCCCATTCCTGTTTTTGCAGAGATGAGCAGTATCAATCCTGTTTTTTTATTGCCGGAGAAAATGAAAACGGATGTTGTTGAGATGGCAAAGTTTTATGCCAGCTCCATCACATTAGGCGTTGGGCAGTTCTGTACCAATCCCGGTCTTATTATCGGCTTGGAAGGAAAAGAGCTAACTACTTTTACAGAAACATTAGGGAAAGAGATTTCCAAAATTGCTCCAGGCACTATGCTTCATGCCGGCATATTTAAAAATTACAGAAAGAAAAAAGATGAAGCGTTAAAACAACCGGGAGTAGAAGTTGTAGCTTTTAGTGAAACAAAACCAGCGTTGAACCAGGGCAGCCCAACAATTGCAACTGTAAAAGGCCAAACATTTTTAAACAACCCTTTATTGCACCAGGAAGTATTCGGCCCATACTCATTGATTGTCTGCTGCAAGGATATGAAAGAGATGTTACAAGTGGCTAATCACCTCGAAGGACAATTGACCGCCACATTAATGGCTACAGAAAACGACATCCGTATTCATGATAAATTAGTTGAGGCGGTAAAAAATATTTGCGGCCGTTTTATTCTCAACAGTGTGCCGACAGGAGTGGAGGTTTGCCTGGGCATGCAGCATGGCGGCCCTTATCCTTCTACCACTGATGCAAGATTTGGTTCTGTTGGTGCAGATGCTATCAAACGTTTTGCCAGACCCATTGCTTTTCAAAACTGGAGTAATGATTTATTACCTGATGAATTGAAGAATGAAAATCCGTTGAGTATTTGGCGGACGGTGAATAATGAATTGACAAAAAAATCATTATAGGGTTGTCACAAAAATTTCGTTACCAACTCCGTAAAAAATGCTTCCGACAATTGTATAAACCTGCTTCAGTCACTTTTATTTCATCCCCAGCCTCTGAAAAATTAGAGGTGGTACTTGTTTCTTGTTATTCTGCAACTTTTGTTCCCTGCAAAGAAACAGCCAGCCATTTAGCGGTTTTAATTCATAAGATAACCCTGATTCATCTGACCACCGGCGGAAAACACCGGATATTGGATAAAAAGACAGAAATACCCGGTTTTTAATACCATCACCTTTTCCATACCAGCCATTTTCTTTATACTTTTGCAATCCTTAAATTTTATAACGATTATGAGAGAAGTAGTAAGAAGTGTACAAGAGGATAATGCACAGTTTGCCGCTATTGAGTGGGATGAAAAAGAGTTATTCCGGTATCCGGTTTTATTGTTGCAAAGCAAAGACAACGAAGACCAGAAATTGTTTAACGAAGCCATAGAAGCGTTGTATAAAAAGTGGCTTGTAGGGGAAGAGGTATGCTTCACTATAAAAACACAGACATATCAGTGGAATGTCAAAGAGCAATTTATTCCGGCTATCCTTAATCAACCTGAAAAGAATGAATACCTGGCCCGCAAGGCTCAAAAATTAATTCAGCAGCATCATAATGTTATTACTGCAGAAAAACTGGATAAAGAAATTACAGCATTGCAAGATAAACTGACTGCCGGTGTTACTACAGAGCAATTAGCAGCAATCAATAACGATGCAAAGGCAATGGATGAAAAATTTAAAAATGCTGTCGCTGCTACGAAGAATATTACAATGGAACAAAAATGGGTGGAAAACGGTATTGATAACAATACTTACCTGAACCTGAAGCCAAAGCTGAATGGTATTTTCGACCAAATAAAGAAAGCAAGGTTAGATTCTTTTGATACCAACTACAATACGATTGCTCCCAAAGTGGAAGCCGCTTATGCACAAAGCAGGACGGATGAAAACTTTAATGAAACCCGTAAAGATTTAATAGCCTTACAAAAAGAAGTAATTGCCATACCACTCGAACGTTGGCAAAAAAATGAACTGATGGACAGACTCCGTGCAGCGTTCGACCATATTAATACAAAACAAGATGCCTGGCGGTTGCAACAGGATACCCGGCGGATTGAACAGACTGAAACTTTACAAAAACAGTATGACCTGGTAATACCACAAGCCCTTAATAGTCCTTTTAGTGAGGGGTTTTCTTTATTAAAAGATTTACAGGACTACACCAACAAATCCAGTGTACTCCGGGAAAAAAGAGAACAGTTTTATACAGCACTCGACGAGGCATTTAAAACTATCAAACAAAAAGCCGATAGTGAAAACGATGCCAATTTTGAACTGGCTACCCGGCAGGTAGAACTGGCCATTTCCACC
>JAJAZO010000022.1 GCA_026785745.1 Chitinophagaceae bacterium
ACTTGATGTCAATCCCCAGTTGTTTGGGCCATACCCTTTAAACTTTTTAGGATTATCCACACACCATTGGTAATTGATGAGAGAAAGATTAGTGTTCTCCTGCCAGTAGTCGGCATACTTATCTTTCAATCCCCTTGGGTCAAGACCAAGGTAAGAATAATGAGCCCAATACAATGGCCCGCCCTGTGGTGGATTGCCCTGGTAACGCATATTCAAGGTGTAACCACCATACGATGAAGTGCTTTTTATTTTTCCATTCTCTTCCCAACCTTCATGATACACTTCGGCAGGTACGCCATGTGATGGTGATGATGCCGCCAACACATACATAATGAGACATTCATTATATCCACGAACTGCAAAATTCATTTGCCACCCGTAGTTTGGACTCCAGTGCCAGTACAAAACATTTTTACCATTGCGGTACCAGTCAAACTCTACCTCTCTCCACAACTTATCAATTCTTGCTGCCAGTTTTTTTTCTGCATCATTTCCATTATTAAAATACTGACGTACACACAGCAACCCCTGAATCATAAAAGAGGTTTCTACCAAATCGCCTCCATCATCTTTTTTACTAAATGGCTTTGTCTTGCCAGTTTCACCATTCCACCAATGCGGCCATACTCCATGAAAGCGGTCTGCTGTTTCCAAAAAATGAACAATCTTTTCTAATTGCTTTCTACCTTCTTCCCTGGTAATAAAATTCCTCTCAATGCCAACCAGTATTGCCATCACTCCAAAACCAGCACCGCCACTGGTAACTATGTTTTTATCATTCTCCGGATAAATATTATAAACATGAAAACGTTCTCTTGCTAATCCGCTAACGGCTTCTGCACCATCCCAAAAATATTGAAAGGTCTGCTGCTGCACTATTCTGAATATTGCAGTATCCGCAGGAGAAATGGTTTTAGGAGTGGTAACGTTCTTTTTCTCTGCCGTACAACAGATTACAAGAGATAAGGCTACAGCTGCAGTAAAAGCCATTATTTTTTTTCTCTTCATCAGCATATATTACTATAAATAAGGTGCAGTGAAACCCAGTCTTCTCAATCCATTTTTTATTTCAGGAGCCCCCGAAAATAAATTCCACAATAAACCACTGCGGTAGTTCTCTATCATTACAATAATAGGACCCTGGTCTATCGCAAGTGTAGAATTAGCAAACCAAAGGTCTTTTAAACTAAAGGCATCATAAAATCCGTATGGACCCCACAGCTTATCTCCCAGTTTATAATAAAAGAATTTCAATGCATTCAT
Organism: Chitinophagaceae bacterium; assembly: GCA_026785745.1. Taxonomy (GTDB): domain Bacteria; phylum Bacteroidota; class Bacteroidia; order Chitinophagales; family Chitinophagaceae; genus JJ008. The sequence continues at coordinate 1,264 of JAJAZO010000022.1, forward strand.
TGATTCTGTTGGCGTATACGGGATAGATGAGAGGGCAGCCGTAGGTGTAATAACTCCCCGGTCATTATTGGGTTCATTAGCTCCATATCCTGTAGGAATATCGCTGGCAGTAAGTCCCCAGCATAAATTACTGTACCCATAATATCTCCGGGGATTGGCTTTGCAGTATTCATAATTTATTTTGGTGTGGTTGGTTGTCTGGGTTTGATAATTACCATATGCATCCACCAGTCCATTGGGATTAACACCAAGAAAGGAATAATGGGCAAAAAATAAGGGACCGCCATTGGAAGGTCCTAATGGCAATTGATACCCATAATAAGTATTATTATTACGAATGGCTCCATTGCCGGCCCAGCCATTATCATATACCACTTTAGGTATAGAATCTGTAAGAGATGAAGAAGCAAGGATATAAACGATCAGTGCTTCATTCCACCCCCTGACCGGCAGGTTAATGACCCAGTTCAGTGTAGGGCTCCAATGCCAATACAATACATTTTGATTATTTTGCCGGAACCAGTTCCATTCCACTCCGTTCCAGATAGTATTGATCTTTGTACGAAGATCCGTTTCAACCCCATCAGCTCCATTGAAATATTGACGGGCAGTTAGCAATCCATTTATTAAGTAAGAAGTTTCTACCAGGTCGGCGCCATTGTCATTGCTGCTGAATGGAATGGTAGCACCGCTTGCTCCGTTTACCCAATGGGCAAAGGCTCCATGGTAACGGGTACAATTATTCAATAAAAAGTTGGTAATTTTTAAAATACGGTCACGGCCTTCGGTTCTTGTTATAAAATTTCTATTTACTGCAGTTATGATTGACATGATTCCAAAGCCAGTACCGCCGGTAGTTACTACATCACCACTGGAATTTCGTTCCCTTGCCATGCCGCTGATGGGATGTCCAAATTCCCAAAAAAACCGGAACGTCCTGCGTTGCACAGTATCCAGTAATTGGTTGTCGGTGAGCAATGGAAATTTATCAGAAGAATCTATGGATGTTATAAACTCTATATTAATAGCAGTACCCAGTGATCCTTTTTTTGCAGACTGCAAACCGGTAGTAGTACGGAGAAAATACCGGGTTAAATATTTTAATGGCAATTGCGGTACTATAACTATAACACTGTCATTTTTTTCATAGCTATAATTGACCGGCACAGAAGTAACGTTGCTTTCATTTAAGGAAATATTTGCGGCAACAGTCTGCCGGTCCACCGCATTGTTAAATGCCATTTTCAAAACCGGGTTAATTTTTATATCGTAGTAAATAGCAGCAGGTTGTTTATTATCCACTTCAATCATGGCCAATTGCAACATATCAGGTGCAGGGACATCTGATTCCTTTTTTTTGCAGGCAAGGCCGCATATCAGAATAATCGTTATACAAGAAATTTTTCCCGCCCCGTATAAAGAATTGAACATACACTCACCAATTAATTTTACGAAAATTTTAATAAATAGAGAGCTGCGTAATGTATATCCCTACTTTTTTTATATGATAAAAGCGAAAAAAACGGGGCCGTTTACCAGCCCCGTTCTCAAATAAATCAGCAATTATCTGCCTGCTAGTTCCAATTTATATAAAGCATCAATCTCACTGTCGGTTAAAGCTTTATTATAGAATCTTGTCTCATCAATATTACCCCTGAATAAACCCTGGAAGCCTTGCAAAGCAGACAATGGGAAACCAGTGGTAGTATTAGGATAGCCTCCGAATAAAACCCGTGTATTTGCTCCAGCCGGTAACGTCATATTACCAAAACCAATTCCTCCAGCGTTCCTGTAACGGAAGTTATTATTAGACACCCGTATCCCATTTGCATAAAAATCAATAAAGGAACCAGCTCCATCCCATCTTGCTACAACGTGTACCCATTGATTAGCTCCCTTTACTGTTTTAAAATCAGTTTCTCTGACACCAAAATCATTGATATTATCTCCTTTCAGTAAAACGCCCCCTTTAGTGGTAGCAATATTAGTCTTAAGTACTAATGTGTCATTATATGTTACAGGCCGGCCATTTTCCAAGGACAACAATAGGGGACCGTCATTCCAATCTGTTGTAGCCGCTCCCAATGTTAGAGCAAATACACCTGTGGGTCGGGAGCCATTGCCCTGGTTTTGAGTGAAAATCCAAGTACTTACGGAGAAGCTTCCAATATCTGAATTTAAAGCAGCAATGTTAGGATATAAGATATACCCACTATCTAATTTTACTGCCTGACCTTTTCTCCCTGGTACAAAAGTGGCCCTTAAACTGGTGCTGGAAGCAGTGGAAGAAATACGTTCGTTCTGCGTACCATCAAAACTCCAATGGGCTTTTAGATTTGCTGCCGCTACCTCATTGGAATTATTGTACCCGCCGATTTGTGGCAATGGCACATCATCATTTTTGTTGCAATTGCCGGCAACAAGTACGGAAAAAATTCCTCCTACTGTGAGAAATTGAAAAATCTGTTTAATAGTTCTTTTTTTCATCTTATTTGATTTATTGTTTTAAAAAAAATGATTCGACGGTACTGCTTCTATGCAGGTCCGTCCCTTATATGTATAATCGAATTGTTTTTCATTAGTGGGTTATAAATTTTTCATACAATTTAAACTTAATAACCGGGGTTTTGTATTATTTTATTGCCGCTCAAATCAATCTGTCGCTGCGGTATGGGAAACAAATTATGCTTGGGTGACAGATAAGGTTTACCCAATGCCTGCAACACCGCTGCTGCTCTTCCAGTTCTTCTTAAGTCAAACATCCTGTCGTGTTCAAAAGCCATTTCCACCCTTCTTTCTTTATAAATTTTATTTCTTAAACTGGCCTGGCTGATTGCATTTACAGGAGGCAATCCTGCCCTTTGCCTTATCAGGTTTAGTGCATTTTTGGAGGCGGTAGTATCATTTAATTCATTTTCTGCTTCAGCTTTTATCAGCAGTATTTCACCATAGCGGCTAACCCTCAGATTTTTATTGGATTGCCCCCGGTCAAAAAAAGTCTCAGCGGTACGGCTTACATAGGCTTTGTAATTATAGTAAGGGTTGGGTAAGGTATTGCTGGTAACAAATCCATCCCATAATTTTGAACCCGAAACTAAAATAGTGGCTGCTTTTCTCAAGTCACCGGGTTCATAGGCATTTACTAAATCCAGCGAGGGTACATTAAATCCCCATCCAAAATCACCGGCGCCAGAACCCCGCATTCCCTGTACCTCTGTGTATTGTTGTATCCCTTTGGGCGGATTATCAGCTATAGCATTTACTTCCCAGATTGATTCGGAAGAAAATTCCCCGGCTTCCCGCCATATCATTGCATAATTGGGTAGTAATGAAAATTGTCCCGACCCGATCAAAGCATCACACATGCTTTTTGATTGTCCCCATTTGTTCTGATATAAATATACTTTGGCGAGTAAAGCCTGGGCTGCTGCTTTTGATGTCCGGCCCCTTTCTGCTATTGGTATTATTGTGGGAAGTTTTACTGCGGCATCAGTAAGATCGCTTTCAATAAAAGCATAAATCTCTGCTGCGGATGCCCGCACACTGGCTATTTCAATATCTGCCTGTGATGTAAGCACTTTATCTATTTTGGGCACTCCTCCAAATGTTCTTACCAGGTTCCAGTTAAAATATGCTCTTAAAAATTTTGCTTCGCCGATATACCTGTCTTTATCAGCAGGTGGTAAATTCATACTTGTCAAAAATTTAATCGCATAACAGGCACGGCCTATCCCTTCAAAATTTCCTTCCCACAGTTCATTAAAGGAAATGTTCGTTGGTGATATCAGCCAGCCATCCAGTTCTAATTTATCTCCACCACCATCCCCCGGTGAGCTTCCTTTATCAGCATCATCTGATGAAATGCTTGAAATTCCTATCCAGGGGAAGGAATGTGTTTCCCAATCATACAATTTATTATAGACGGCGCCTATAAGCCGTTGTGCTCCATCCTGTGGGTTATTGAGTAAATCATTTATTGTTGTGGTTCTGGGGGGTTCTTCCAGAAATTTCTTGCCGCATGACACAACAGCAAAAAGTGAGACCAGCAAAGCAGCCAGTAATATTTTATTAAATGTGTATTTCATAAATATTTACTCATTTAAATTGAACATTGACGCCTATTAAATAAGAGGCGGATATAGGGTATATATTTAATTCGATACCGGCTTCATTCTGGTTACCCGGCAATTCAGGAGTAAAGCCGGTGTATTTTGTAAGAATGAAAGGATTTTGTGCACTGGCAAAAATCCTCATTCTTTCAATTCGTTTCCACAAATTTCCTACGGGGAAATTATACCCCGCAGTGATATTATTAATCCTGACAAAAGAACCCGATTCAATAAAATAATCGGTTGGGTAGGGAGTAACATTGCTGGCACCCGGGTTTTTATTATTATTACTTCCCGGTATCCATCGGTTTTTCGCCACATCGTATTCAACATTATAATTACTGCCAAACCGGATGCCTTTTTTCCCATTATAAACTTTATTACCGGCAACTCCAACAATATCCATGCTAAAATCAAATTGTTTCCAATTAACAGTGCTACTGAGTCCATAATATATTTTTGGCTGGTAAGAGCCTACATGCTCCCGATCAAGGTTATCAATTATTCCGTCATTGTTTTTGTCAACAATTTTAAAATCTCCCGGCACTGCGCCAATAATATGCGGGTAAGCATTTATTTCTGCGCTATTTTGAAATATTCCGTCGGTACGATACACCCAAAATGAACCAATTGGTTCTCCCACCAATGTTTGTGTGGCGCTGGAGCCATTATTTAAACTGCCGAAGTTCAGGGCTCTTCCAATTCCTACATTCTTAACTATATTTTTGTTGTAAGTAATATTTCCCCTGATAGTATAATTCAGTTTGGTATTTACTTTTTTATTCCATTGCAGGGAAAACTCCAATCCTGTGTTGGATATTTCCGCCGCATTAGTAAGAAATGAATTTCCAAAACCCAGCGATGCATAAGGAACGGTAAAAAGTGCATCTTTCGCTACTTTATTATAAAAATCTATTTCGCCGCTCAGTTTATTATCTAAAACAGAAAATTCTACTCCTGCATCAAATTCCCGTACAACTTCCCACTGCAGATCAGGGTCTGCAATACCTGTAACGATAGCCCCGTCTATACGATTTGTACCAAAATAAGCAAACAATCTTTCCTGTGGCCGCAAATCAAATGCACCGGGACGAATGGCATCATTTCCTACTAACCCGAAACTGGCTCTTAATTTAAGATTATTAAAAAATTGCTGGTGAGCCATAAATTTTTCGCTGCTGATAATCCAACCAATACCGATTGATGGAAAATTGCCCCAACGCTTGTGTTCAGGAAAATTACTGTTGGCATCCCTGCGGAACGTAGCGTTTAGCAGGTACCTGTCTTTAAATTTGTAGTTGGCCCTTATGAAATAAGATTCCCTTCTGAAATAACTACCAATAGGATCTCTGAAATTTTGCTGTCCCTTGGCGGTATCTTTAAAATTAAGTTCCCAGAAATTTTTATCATCCGGAATATTTTTATTGCCTATCACTGCTCTGTTGCTCCATCCGTTCCGCCGTTCTGCGGTATGGCCCAACGTAAGCCGGAGGTCATGGTCTTTTGAAAACTTTTTATCATACGTCAGATAATTATCCCATACCCACTGATAAATACTGTCACGCATAAAAGAAAGGTCCGCATCATCATTAAACTGGGCACCTTCTGTTCCGTTTGGTAAAAAGGTTTTATAAGCCGGCGTATAATTCCATCCATTATTCTGTTCCAGGTCAATTCCGAATTGTGATTTGAAACTAAGTCCTTTAATAATTTTGTATTCTCCCCACACAGTGGTTTGAAGACGGTTGCCATAACTCCGGTCATTGGTAGTTTTTAAAGTGGCATAAGGATTACCAACGTTGCTTACTCCGCTTGAAGTATTGCCAAAGCGGCCATCGGCATTCAGAACATTGAAAATTGGCGAAGCGATATAGGCGGTTGTAAATAAACTATACGGCTTATTTTCAGAGCTGTAATGTGAAAATCCGATATTATTCCCCACTTTTAGTTTGGGGCTTATTGTAAATTCATGGTTATAACGGGCTGTATATCTTGAATAATTGTTGTCAATTAATATTCCATTCTCATTCAGGTAGCCGAGTGAAAGGAAATAACGGTATTTATTTTTTCCTCCGCTGATAGATAAGTTATGGCTATTAAAAATGGCAGGTCTTGTTATTTCATCATACCAGGAAGCTGAACCTGTAACATCTCCCGAAGTTACTGCTGGTGCTCCTGCTGCTTCATTTGAATAAGCTGCATATAAACCCGGTCCGGCCATTCCTACTTTGTGGGTGAGCATTTTTACCCCCGCCTGTGCATTATAATTTATTGAAAATTTTGTTATACTGCCTGCTTTTGTTGTAATCAGTACTACACCATTAGCGGCCCGGGCACCATAGATAGCAGTGGAAGAAGCATCTTTTAAAATATCTATGGAGAGAATATCGGCAGCATTAATATTCCTGATATCGGTTGTTATAATGCCATCTACAACATAAAGAGGATCCGCTCCGCCCAAAACAGATCCTACGCCCCTGATCCTGACATTAGGAGTGCTGCCCGGAGCTCCGCTGTTTATAATTTGTACACCGGAAACTTTTCCCTGAATGGCCTGCGTAGCTGTTAAGACAGGAATATTTATTATATCCGAACCTTTAATAGAAGCAGAAGAACCTGTAAGATCTTTTTTGCGTGAAGCACCATAGCCTATCACCACCACCTGCTCCATCTGCTGTTGCGACTGCACCATTTTTATATTGATGGACGCCTGATTATTAACCAAAACTTCCTGCGTGGAATAACCAATAAAAGAAATTACCAGGATAGCATTATCGGGAACCGTGATGGTAAAATATCCGTTATTATCTGTTGATGTGCCCCTGCCTGTTCCTTTAACCGTTATGGAAACACCCAGAAGCAGTTCCCCGGTTTCATTGGTTACCCTGCCGGAAATTTTTATGTCCTGTTCATCTTTATTGGCAGAACGGATTGCAATCAGGTTATTATCCAATATACGGTAGGAGAGACTGGTTCCGGTAAAAATTCTGTCCAATACTTCACTAATCTCTGTATTGCTTGTATTGATATTAATTTTCTGGTTGAGGTCTTTGAGTTTGCTGTTGTATAAAAAACGGTAATTGCTTTGTTTTTCAATGGCATTGAGTACTTTGCTTATTTGCACATCCTGCAGGTCCAGCGATAAAGTTTGCCCATTTATGCGTGCAGTAGCATTCAGGAAACAGAATACTGTTAGTATAAAGGTCAATTTCATAATCAAAAACAGTCTTTTAAGGGTGGGTGAGGCCTTAATAATAAAAAGATATTTTTTCATTACTTTTAAACTTGAAGGTTATTAATTCAGATACCGTTTTGCTTCTCAATTCAACCTGGTCTCTGCGTTAAACCGCTACGGGGAATGCTTATGCATTTCCCGTTTTTTATACAAGAATCAGTAGGTGTTTAATGTTATAATAAATAAAAGTTTTGCTTTGCATTCATTCGATTTAATATATAGTTACTTTCTTATGCTCAATTTTATACCTGAACCCAAAAGAAAATTCAAGGGCTGCCAGAGCTTCCTCCACTGTTTCAGTAGTAAAGGTGCCGTACATCAGCAAGTTCTCTTTTCTCTTGTTCTCAAATTCAAAGGTTACATCATACCATCTTTCCATTTTTTTGGCAACATCAGCAAACAACTCATTTTTAAAAGACAACTTGTCCCGGATCCATGCTGCTTCTACAGCTATGGTGTCGTTATTTTGGTAAGTAAGTTGTTTGATGGCAACAAGAGGTATTTTTTCTGGTATCTCATTCTCCTTTAAATGGGTGTTGCCGTTTTCTCCCGGTTCATTGTAGACTACCAGCTTTTCATTTGGCGAAAGGATGATTTTATTATTGGGCCTGTTCTTTATAGTTACTTCTATGCTGCCATGGATAAGGCTGGTTTCTGTTTGCTTGTCTTCCGGGTAAGCCGTTACATTAAATACTGTACCCAAAACTTTAATATTAATATTGGAAGTATGAATAATAAAAGGTTTCTCTTTCATTTTCACTACATCAAAGTATCCTTCTCCTGTAAGTGTAACTTCCCTTAACTGCTGACCATACTCTTTATTATAAGTAAGCTTACTGCCTGCATTGAGCCAGACTACAGAACCATCCGGTAATTCT